>CAZAVD010000008.1:0-4719 GCA_964488715.1 uncultured Gammaproteobacteria bacterium
ATAACTGGTTTATATACGAAGTGATTTCGTATAATAAACATTAATTTGTGTTTTATACGAATAATGGCATAATTTTATTCCATCAATTACAACCCCTCATAATCTCTCATTACTAATTGAGAGTCAATTTGTCTAACGGTTTCAAGAACAACAGAAACCACAATTAATAATGAAGCGCCAGAAATGGCAATACTTTTTACATCAGTAATTGGTCCAATGATTAAAGGCAAAACAGCAATCAAACCTAATGATAATGCTCCAGCCAGCATAATTCGCACAGAAACTTTGCTTAAATAATCTGTGGTTTGACGACCAGGCCTAATTCCTGGAATAAATCCGCCTTGTTTTTGTAAATTATCAGCAATCTGGTGTGGATGGAAAATAACAGAAGTATAAAAATATGTAAAACCAAAAACTAAAAAGAAGTATAAAATACCATAAACCAAACTGCCTGGTTGTAAAATATCAGTAATAAAAATTGAGGCATTGCGGATAAATTCTGATTTAGCATTAGCAAAAAATTGAGCAATTAAAGTTGGGAACATAACAATTGCAATTGCAAAAATAATTGGGATCATTCCAGCTTGATTAACTTTTAACGGAAGATGTGTATCAAATCCGCCATACATTCTATTGCCTCTTACTCGTTTAGCATATGAAATTGGAATATTTCGCTGACCTTCAGTAATCATAACTACGCCAGCTACAGTTAAAACAGCAATGAATAAAAATGCAATATAACCAGGAGCTTTGCTTGGGTTTGTTGATATGTCAGTAATCATTCTTGGAACAGCAGTTGGAATACCAGACACAATGCCAGCAAAGATAATTAAAGAAATACCATTTCCAATTTTCTTTTCAGAAATTAATTCACCAATCCACATTAAGAAAATTGTTCCAGCAGTTAAAATGATTATTGTTGATAAATATTGACCAGTATTTATATTCCCAATAATGCCACCTGAACTTTGTAATATTTTTATCATACTATAACCTTGAAGCACTGCTAATGGCACAGTTAAAAGTCTAGTATATTGATTGATTTTTTTTTGTCCACTTTCCCCTGATTTAGATAATTCTTCTAATGCTGGCACAATCATTGTTAATAATTGAAAAATAATTGAAGCTGTAATATATGGGCCAATACCTAAGGCAACAATTGAAAAATTAGCCATACCGCCTCCAGAAAAGATATTTAATAAGCCAAGTAATTCATTACGGTTAAATAAGTCTTTTAAAGCTTCTAAATCTACTCCTGGCATTGGTACTTGAGCTGCAATTCTAAATACAATTAATAAACCCAAAACAAACAGAATTGATCTGCGTAAATCATGGTCTTTCCATATTTGATGTAGTTTTGCAACAAATTTCATAGTTTATTTCACGCTTCCACCAACTTTTTCTATTTTTTCTTTTGCATTTTTAGAAACATAACAATTCTCTACTTTTAATTTTACACTAATTTCACCATTACTCAAAATTTTAATTTTATTTTGAATTTTATTTACTAATTTATTTTCTTTTAAAATTTCTGGAGTAATCTTTCCACCTTTAGGAAATTTTTCATTTAAAGTATTTAAATTTACAATTTCTGGTTTTGGATTGCGAGATTTAAAACCTTTTAATTTATGAGTGCTTTCAATTAGCTGACGCATTCCTAATCTCTTCAAACCTGAAGCACCAGATCGTGCTTTTTGTCCTTTTAATCCTTTTCCACTGTAAGTTCCCCGTTTTCCTCCGCGACCAATTTTCTTTTTCTTTTTTTGAGAATTTTTAGCAGGTTGAATTGTATGAAGTGATAAAGTCATATTTTTGGTTTTTTCAAATTTTTTAATGCCTCAAAAGTTGCTTTTACATTATTAATTTTGTTTTTACTGCCCATCATTTTTCCAACAACATTTTCAATGCCAGCTAAATCCAAAACAACACGAACAGCTCCACCAGCTTTAACACCAGTTCCTGTTGGGGCCGGCTTAAGCATTACATATGCTGAATTAAATTTTTGACGAATTTCATGAGTTATTGTTTTATTATTTAGTTTGACTTCAAACATTATTTTTTTTGCTTTTTCAACTGCTTTTGATACAGCAATAGTTACATCTTTTCCTTTAGCTGTTCCATAAGCAACTTTGCCTTTTTTATTACCAAGTACAACTAAAGCGCGAAAATTTAATCTTTTCCCACCACGAGTTACCCGTGTTACCCGTGCTAAATCAACCAACTTTTGTTCAAATTCAGGTTTTTCTCGTTTAAATTCTTTTTTATTATTTTTTCTTTGCATATTTTTTTATAATTAAAATTTTAGACCTTTTTTTCTGGCGCTTTCTGCTATTGCTTTTACTCTACCATGATATTTATATCCTGATTTATCAAAAACACAAGTTTTAATATTTTTTTCTATTGCTTTGTTAGCAATTAATTTGCCAACTTCAGTTGCGCGGTCAGTTTTGCTTCCTTTAATATTTTTATCATTTGCACTAGCTAATGTTTTGTTATTTTCATCATCAATTAATTGAACTGAAATATTTTTTAAACTTCTAAATATGCTTAGTCTTGGTATTTTTGAAGTGCCAAAAATTTTGGCTCTAACTCGAGCTTTTCTGCGTTGATGTTTTTGAGTTTTTATTTTTTGTGGATTCATAATTTTATTAAGCTCCAACACCTTTAGCTTGCTTGCCTGCTTTGCGGCGAATTACTTCATCAATATATTTAATACCTTTTCCTTTGTAAGGCTCTGGTTTTTTTATTTTACGAATTTGAGCTGCAGTTTCTCCAACTAAATGTTTATCAATTCCTTTAATTGTAATAACATTCTTTTCAGTAGTAATTTCAAGATTTTTTGGGATTTTGAAATTAACTGGATGTGAAAAACCAACATTTAAAACTAATTCTTTATTTGCAATAGCCGCTTTATATCCAACACCATTAATTTCTAGTTTTTTTTCAAAACCTTCAGTTACACCTAAAATTAAATTATTAATCAACTGACGATAAGTTCCCCAAAGAGATCTTTCTTTTTTTATATTTTCATTATCAACACTGACTGTTAATTCTTTTTTATCATCAGAAAATTTTAATTTGATTTCTGGCACTAATTTTTGTTTTAATTCCCCTTTTGGTCCTTTGGCAATAACAAAATTTCCATCAATTTTTAAGTCAACTTTTTCTGGAATAATTATTGTTTTTTTACCTATTCTAGACATAAGATTAGTAGACTTCACAAATTACTTCACCACCTAAATTTTCTTTTTTAGCTTGTTTATTTGTCATTAATCCTTTAGATGTTGAAATAATGGAAATGCCATAATTATTTAAAACTATTGGCAAATTATCTTTAGATACATAAATCCGACAACCTGGTTTAGAAACGCGGTTTAATTTATCAATTCGCGGTAAGTTATTGTTGTATAATAATTTAATTTTTAATTGATTAAATTTAGTGTTTTTATTTAACGCAGGTTCTATTTTTTCAACTTTACCTAGCCATTTCTCTGTTTCTAAAATTTTAGCAATATTAAATTTTAATTTTGAATACGGCAAAATCACAGTTTCTTTTTTAACTGCTTGAGCATTTCTTATTCTTGTTAACATGTCTGCTATTGGATCACTATGCATAATTTTTATTTAATAATTTACCAACTTGATTTTTTTATACCTGGTATTTCGCCTTTATTGGCTAATTCTCTAAAGCAAATTCTACACAAACCAAAGTCTCTCATAAAACCATGATTTCGTCCACAACGCCAACAACGATTCACTTGTTGTGTGGAAAATTTTGGTTTTCTTTTTGATTTAGCAATTTGTGCTTTTGTTGCCATATTTTTTTATTTTTGGAATGGAAATCCTAATAATTTTAATAATTTTAAACCTTGTTCATAATTTTTAGCAGTAGTAGTTATTGCTATTTCTAAACCATGGATTTGTTCAACTTCTGACATATCAATTTCAGCAAAAGCAATATGTTCTTTAAATCCTATATTTAAATTACCTTGTTTGTCAATAGCTTTTTTGCTAATTCCTCTAAAATCTCTAACCCGTGGTAAACTAATATTAATTAATTTATCAACAAAATCATACATTCTGTTTCCACGCAAAGTAACTTTAGCTCCAACAATATTACCTTCCCTGGTTTTAAAAGCTGAAATAGCTTTTTTTGCTTTAGTAAAAATTGGTTTTTGACCAGTAATTCTTGTTAAAGTTTTTTCAATTAATTTTAAATATTTGTCATCGCTTTTAGCCACTGAAATGCCAACATTTAAAGTAGCTTTTTCTAATTTTGGTACAGCTAAATTATTTTTATAACCAAACTCTTCCTTTAGTGCAGGAATTATTTCTTTATTATATTTTTCTTTTAATTTAATCATAATTTATTTTAAAAAGTATTTTTGCATTTTTTGCAAACTCTTTGTTTTTTTTCTCTACTTGTTTCACTTTTTCCTTGCCTTACTTTAAACCCAATTCTTGTTGGTTTATTGCATTTTGGGCATACCAATTGAACGGCTGAAATATTTATTGGAGCTGGAAACATTATGCGTTGGCCTTTTTCTCCAGATTTTTTAGGCCGCAAATGTTTATATCTTAGATTTAAACCTTCAATTACGATTTTAATATCTTTAGATAAATTTAATACATTTAAAACTTTCCCAGTTTTATTTTGGTCTTTTCCTGTTAATATTTTTACTGTGTCATTTTTTTTGATTTTCATATGAATTTCTCCGC
>CAZAVD010000008.1:4819-25364 GCA_964488715.1 uncultured Gammaproteobacteria bacterium
GCTAATGAAATTATTTTATTAAAACCTTTAGCGCGTAATTCTCTTGCTACTGGTCCAAAAATTCGTGTAGCTTTAGGTTCTTTTGTTTTTGGGTCAATTACAACACCAGCATTTTCATTAAAACGAATATAAATACCTGATGCACGGCGAGTTTCTTTTTTAGTGCGTACAATTACAGCCTTAACAACATCACCTTTTTTAATATTTGCATGAGGTGTTGCTTCTTTAACAGCGCAAGTTACAACATCGCCAATATAGGCAAATCTTTTACGATAGCCTCCAGTAACGCGAATAACCTGCAGTTTTTTGGCTCCAGAATTATCAGCTAGTTTCATTGTTGACATTAGTTGTAACATATTTTTATTTAATTATTTTCCATTTTTTATCTTTAGAAATTGGACGACATTCAGTAAAATTTATTTTGTCGCCTATTTTAGATTTATTTTTTTCATCATGAACTTTATAATTTCTTGAAATTGTATATCTTTTGTGATATTTAGGATGAATTTTTGTTCTATCAACTTTAACTACTATGGTTTTATTCATTTTATCTGAAATTACAATTCCTGTGAAGGATCGTTTAATAATCTTTTTTTGTTGTGTTTTTTTATTTTGTTTCATAAAATTATTAAACTTTTTCCTTTAAAATAGTTAATATTTGCGCAATTAATTTTTTAATAGTTTTAATTTCATTTACTTTTTTTAATTGTCGTTGAGCAACTTTAAATCTCATCTCACGAAGTTTTTCTCGAGATTCAGCTAATAATGTTTTTAATTCATTGTCTGATTTTAATTTTAATTCTTTAATTTTCATAAATTTTATTTGCCAACTACCTTACACTTGACTGGCAATTTATGCGCGGCAGCAGTTAATGCTTCGCGCGCTTTATCTTCTGGAATTCCATCAATTTCAAACATAATTGTACCAGGTTTAACATCAACTACAAAATGATCTGGAGCTCCTTTTCCTTTTCCCATTGGTGTTTCAGCGCCTTTAAATGTTACTGGTTTATCAGGAAAAATTCGTATCCAAATTTTCCCACCTTTTCGCGTATATCTTACAATCACGCGTCGCGCTGCTTCAATTTGTCTTGAAGTAATCCAAGATGATGTAATGGCTTTTAAGCCAAAACTACCAAAATCAACTTTAGTTAAACGCGAAGCCTGACTGCCAGATGTGCCAGCTTGTTGATGCCATTTACGATGTTTTGTTTTTTTAGGGCTTAACATATTAAAAATTTAAAATTATTTTTTTTTAAATATTTCTCCTTTGTAAATCCAAATTTTAATTCCAATTGCACCATATGTTGTTCTTGCTGTTGCAGTACCATAATCAATATCAGCGCGTAAAGTATGCAAAGGAATTTTACCTTGTGTTAGTTTTTCCGCTCGCGCAATTTCTACACCACCTAATCTACCTGAACAAGTTATTTTAACACCTTTTGCTCCAGCCTTCATTATTGATTCAATATTTCTCTTCATTGAACGGCGATAAGGAATTCTTTTTTCTAATTCTAAAGCAATGTTTTGAGCCATAATTTGAGCTGAAAGTTGTGGTTTATTAACTTCTTTTATATTAATTGACAGTTTTATTTTTTTATTTTTAATAATTTTTTGTTGCAAATATTTTTTTATTTCTTCAATACCAGACCCACCTCTTCCAATTATAATACCAGGTTTTGAAGAATATAAAATAATATTTATATTGTCTGGAGATCTTTCAATTTCTACTCGTTCTAAACTGCATTCTTTTAATTTTTGAGTTAAGTATGCTCTTATTTTTGTATCTTGTTCTAATTGTTGGGCAAATAAAGGGCCACGCTTAAACCAGCGAGATGTCCAATTTTCGCTTAAGCCAATTCTGAAGATTTTTGGATTAACTTTATGTCCCATATATTTTTTATATACTTTTTCTTCTAAACATTTTTTTAATTCCACCTTTGTCAATATTTGGTTTTTTTTCATCTATCTTTTCATCTATTTTTTTATCTTTATTTTTTTCTTTTTTTTCTAATTTTTTAACTTCATCTAAAGATTTTACAATTTTAACATCTTTTTTAATATCTTTATTTTTATCTAATTTTTTTATATCGCTACTAACTTTTTCATCTAAAATAATTGAAATATGACTTGTTTTTTTATGAATTGCTGAAGCGCGACCAAAAGCGCGTGGTTGCCATCTTTTTAAAACAGGTCCTTCATCAACTCGTAATTCTGAAATATATAAGTTATCTTTTTTTAATTTAAAATTATTTTCTGCATTAGCTATAGCGCTATTGAGTAATTTTAATATTGGTTTAGCAGTTTTTTTATTTATGAGTTGCAATGAATTTTGCGCAATTAAAACATCTAGTCCGCGAATACTATCGGCTACTAATCTTACCTTTCGTGGTGCTATTCTTAAATGTCGTAGTTTTGCTGTTACTTGCATATTTTTTATTTTTTAACTGAAGCTCGGTCTGCTTCTTTTTGTTTTTTACCACCATGTTTAACAAATTTTCGTGTAGGAGAAAATTCACCTAGTTTATGGCCAACCATGTTTTCTACTACAAAAACTGGAATATGAATTTTGCCATTATGTACACCAAAGGTAAAACCAACCATTTCAGGTGTTATTGTTGAGTTGCGCGCCCAAGTTTTGATTACTGCTTTGTCGCCAACTTTAAGCTTACTAACTTTTTTCATTAGCTTTGCATCAACATATGGACCTTTTTTTAAACTTCTACTCATAATATTTATTTTTTACGCTTTTTACGTCTTTTGATTATTAATTTATCTGTCCATTTTGGTTTACGAGTTTTAACACCTAATGCTTTTTTACCATAAACATTTTTTGGACCAGATTTAAGACCAATTGGTTGAGCTCCTTCTCCTCCGCCATGCGGATGATCAACTGGGTTCATTGCTTTTCCACGTACAGTTGGTTTAATTCCCATGTGTCTTTTTCGTCCAGCTTTACCAATGCGCACTAATTTTGCTTCAGGATTAGAAACTTGCCCTAACGAAGCTGAACATTCTTTTCTGAATAATTTAATTTCTCCAGAAGGCATTTTTAATTGAGCATATTTACCTTCAATATTTTGTAATGCAATTCCAGCCCCAGCGCTTCTTGCAACTTTACCACCTTTTCCTGACTCTATTTCAATATTATACACTAAACTACCTTGAGGAATCAATTCCAAAGGCATTCTGTTGCCGTTTTTTATTTCTATTTTTTTATCTGAACTCATAACTTTGTCATCTACTTTCATATCAACAGCAGCTAAAATGTAAGACTTAGTTTTGTCTGTATATTCAATTAATGCAATTCTTGCATTGCGATTTGGATCATATTCAATAGCTTTTACAATAGCTGGAACATCAAATTTTTGTCGTTTAAAATCAACAAGACGATATATTTTTTTAGCCCCACCACCACGATGTCTAATAGTAATTCTACCAGCTTTGTTTCGGCCTGAATATTTTTTAAGTTTTTTTGTTAAGCTTTTTTCTCTTTTTTTGTTTTTGGTTAAATCAGAAGAACTTACAACAGATGTTCTGCGTCTTGCTGGAGTTGTTGGTTTGTAGACTTTTATTGCCATATTTTTTTAAACACCTTCGTATACATCTAATTTATCACCTTGTTTTAGTGTTATTATAGCTTTTTTCCAATTTTTTAATTTTCCATATTTACGTCCATAACGAACCATTTTTCCACGCATATTTATAGTGTTAATTTTTATTGGTTTAACACCATAAAGTGCATGAATAGATTTTTTAATTTCAGATTTATTTGAATCTGTTGAAACTTCAAAAATATATTGGTTATTTTCACTTAATTCTGATGCTTGTTCAGTGATAATTGGACGGACTAAATTTTTATAAGCTTGACCATGTGTTTTATTAATTTTAATATCTTCAGATTTTTTTGTCTGTTTTTTTACTGTCTTGTCTTCAGTTTTCTTTTTTGAAAATATTCCCATACTATTTTAAATAAGTTTTTTCAATTATCTCTAAACTTTTTTCTGTGATTAAAACCTTTTCAAATTTTAGTAAATCTAATACATTTAAACTGTCAGCTGTAATGATTTTTACACCAGGTAAATTTTTTCCAGCTTGAATAATTTTTTTATTATTTTTAGATAATATAATTAATATAGATAATTTTAAATTTTTATTTTTTATTATTTTTAATTTTAAAATATCTTTTAAATTTTTGATAACTTCAATAATTTCTTTAGTCTTGCCTTCTGATATATTTAATTTATCTAATAAAATAAATAAATTATTGTTTAATTTGTCAGATAAACACATAAATAAGGCTTTTGTTTTTTGTTTTTTGTTTACTTTTTTAGAAAAATTTTTATCTTTTGTTGGGCCAAAAGTTACACCACCACCAATCCAAATTGGAGATCTTGTTGATCCATGTCTAGCTCTGCCAGTTCCTTTTTGACGCCAAGGTTTTTTTCCGCCACCGCGAACTTCACTTCTGTCTTTTGTATGTGCGATTGCAACTCTTGAATTAGCCATTTGCGCTACAGCAACTTGATGAACTACTGAATTTTTTATTTCAACATTAAAAACTTTAGAATTTAATTCTATTTCCTTGACTTTTTCACCAGTTTGGTTGTAAATTAATGTTTTATTCATATTTTTTCTTTCTTTACATTAATTTTCAACTTACCTTCACCCTGAATCAAAACCAATGAATTTCTAGCACCAGGAACTGCTCCTTTAATGTATAAAATATTTTTTTCTTTATTAATCTTTATAACTTCTAAATTTTTAACTGTAATTTGCTCTGAACCCATATGACCTGGCATTTTTTTTCCTTTAAAAACTCTAGCTGGTCCTGTTGGGCCAATTGATCCAGGCATTCTTAATTGATCTTTGTGCCCATGACTTGCAGGACTTCCATGAAATCCATGTCGTTTAACCACACCTTGGAAACCTTTACCTTTTGAAGTTCCAATAACTTTAATCTTATCACCTATTTCAAATGTATTTATTGTAATTTTATCTCCGCGTTTTAAATCATTTGTTTTAGCTAAACGAAACTCGCGCAACCAGCGAAAATTTTCTAAGTTTTTTAAATGCCCTTTAACTGCTTTAGATAATGATTTTTTTTTATCAAAACCAATTTGAACAGCTGAGTATTTGTCTTTATTATCTTCTGTTTTAACTTGAGTAATTAAACATGGTCCAGCTTGAACTAGAGTGACAGGAATAACTTCACCTTTTTCATTAAAAATTTGTGACATTTCTAGTTTTTTTCCAAGAATAAATTTCATAAAAATAAAATCTGGTTATCAAAAACCAGACTAAAAAAATAAATAGTTTTAAATTTTATTTTCTTAATTTGATTTTCTAATCTTTTTAAATCATTTCATCAGCTTGCGAACTGTCTTCCGCAATATTGCAGAACATCATTCGTTATGCCTAAATGATTTTTTACATTTTAATTTCAATATCTACACCTGAAGGCAGACTTAAATTTGATAATTGATCAATAGTTTTAGCATTTGGACTATAAATATCAATTAATCTTTTGTGAATACGCATTTCAAACTGCTCTCGTGCGTCTTTGTGTACAAATGTAGAACGGTTAACTGTATATTTTTTTTTATCAGTTGGCAAAGGCACTGGACCTTTAACTTCTACACCAGTTTTTTTAACATTATCAATAATTGTTCGTACAGCTTGATCAATAACTTTATGATCATAAGCACGAACTTTGATACGCACGCGTTGTTTGAAATCCTCTTCAGGTTTTGAATTGTTTTGACTTTCGTCTTTTTTCTTTTTTTCTGACATTTAGTTTTTATAACTAATTTCTAGTTTTGTCTCTAAAAAACATATTAGAAACAAAATCAGAAATCCCATCCCAAATGGGATGAGATTCTGCGGTGTTATTTTATAATCTTAGTAACAACACCAGCTCCAACAGTATGTCCACCTTCGCGAATAGCAAATTTTTGTTTTTCTTCTAAAGCAATTGGTTGAATCAATTTAACTTTTGGAGTAACAGTATCGCCAGGCATTACCATTTCAGTTCCTTCTGGTAATTCAATTTCACCAGTTACATCAGTTGTTCGGATATAAAATTGTGGTTTATAGCCTTTCATAAATGGAGTATGTCTTCCACCTTCATCTTTAGTTAAAATGTAGATTTCAGCATCAAATTCAGTGTGAGGAGTAATTGTGCCTGGTTTTGCAATAACTTGACCGCGTAAAATATCTTCTTTTTTAGTTCCACGCAATAAAATACCTGCATTATCACCAGCTCGCCCTTCGTCTAATGATTTATTAAACATTTCAATTCCAGTTACAACTGTTTTTTCGGTTTCTTTTAAACCAACAATTTCAATTTCATCATTAACTTTGACAATGCCTCTTTCAATACGACCAGTAGATACAGTTCCACGACCTTCAATTGAGAAAACATCTTCAACTGGCATTAAGAAATCTTTATCAGTATCTCTTTTTGGTTCAGGAATATATGCATCAAGTTTTTCCATTAAAGTCAAAACTGATTTGTAATTATCATCATCTTTGTTTCCAGCTTGAGCTGCTTCAAGAGCTTTTAAAGCAGATCCTTTAATAAATGGGATTTCTTCGCTAGGAAATTCATATTTTTTTAACAAATCTTTAATTTCTTCTTCAACTAAATCAATTAATTCTGCATCATCAACTTGATCAGTTTTGTTTAAATAAACAACAATTGCTGGTACACCAACTTGGCGAGCCAATAATATGTGTTCGCGAGTTTGAGGCATTGGGCCATCAGCAGCAGATACAACTAAAATTGCGCCATCCATTTGAGCTGCACCAGTAATCATGTTTTTAATATAATCAGCATGACCAGGACAATCAATGTGGGCATAATGACGATTTTCAGTTTCATATTCAACATGAGCAGTGTTAATAGTAATACCGCGATCTCTTTCTTCAGGTGCATTATCAATATCGTCTAAACTTTTTTGTTGTGCAGTTCCTCCAGCAGCATTAAGAACTGCAAGGATTGCTGCAGTTAAAGTAGTTTTACCATGGTCAACATGGCCAATAGTGCCAATATTAACATGTGGTTTTGAGCGTTCGAATTTTTCTGCCATAATTATTATGATTGCTAACAACCTCCGATTATTCGGAGTTTTGTCCAGTTGTTAGAGTTAATTTTATATTATAGATATTCTAAAACTATTTAGAATTTTTGTCAAATAAATTTTAACAAATGTGTTAAAATTTGTCAAATTTACTTAAAAAACTGGTTCTTCTTCAAAATCATCTTCTATTTTATTATCTGAACCTTCTTCATCAAAAGACATATCAATAATTGGTTTTTCTTCAGGTTGAAATATATCTGAAGTTGTTATATCTGGTGGAGGTGGAATATTTTCGTATTTAACAGGTTTTTCTGTTTGTTCTGAAATTTTAAAATCTTCATCAATATCATCTTCGTCTTCGTTTTCATCATCATTACCAAAAGGATCATCAAATTGTGATTCGTCTTCTTCTTCGTCGTCATGCTCTTGTTTCCAAACTGCAATATCACGATCAATTTGATCTAGCATTTCTTTTTCACTTAAATCTTTAACACTTTCTTTATTTTCAATAATTTTTTCATAATCTGCAAAAGGCATTAGCACAAAACTTGCATCTCCACTTTCATCAGTGATAATTACTTTGTCATTTGTTTTTTTAACTAAATTGATGATTTTTTCTAAGTTCATAGATTTTTTAAGCCATTAATTTTAAGGTGTTTTTAAAATGTCATGTGTTCCAATTCTTCTTAAAATATAAAATTCATTTTCAATTTGAAAAGTAAAACGATAATCTCTAGAAACTCTGCCTTCAAGAATTTTACCGCCAGTGCCTTGTATTTTTTTAATTTTTAATGAAGGATAATGCAGATTATCAATGAAAAGTTTTAATTGTTTATCAAATTTTCCTTGAATTATTTGTGGTAATTTTCGGTAATCTTTAACAAAAGATTTGGTAAAAATGATTTTCATATTTTTGCAGTTTTAAGTGCATGAATTGAGTCTTCCGCATTATTAAAAGGCCCAATTAAATCATTTTCTTTTATTGCTTTATCAGCATCAATTTCTTTAGATTGCCAATCTTTTGTCCAAAACCATTCTTGCTCATTAGGAATTAATTTTTTTGGAGCCATCATAATGCCATCTGTAAAAGTTTGTAATTCAAAAAAGTCGCCTACTTTTAATTTTAACTTTTTAATAATTTCTTGTGGGAGTTTGATTTCATTTTTTAAACCTAATCTCACAGCTGGTTTTATTTTTTGTGGCTCGTGCATATTTTTTTAGTTTATTTCTTATATTTATTTTATAAAAATCTAGAAAATATGTCAAATTTACAAAACCCAGAATTTTATTTCTGGGTTTTGTATTTTGGGATTTTATTTTTTCTCCTTCCCTTCCACAATTTCTTGTGCTACATTGGACGGGACTTCTGCATAATGATCAAATTCCATAGTAGATGTTCCTCTTCCTTGAGTAATAGATCGCAAAGTTGTTACATAACCAAACATTTCAGCTAAAGGCACTTCCCCATCAATTATTTTTAAATTACCACGATCTTTCATTTCATTAATTTTTGCACGTCGAGAACTTAAATCACCAATCACATCACCCATATATTCTTCAGGCACACTAACTTCAATGCTCATAATTGGTTCTAATAAAATTGAGCCAGCTACTTTGGCTGCAGCTTGAAAAGCCATTGAACCAGCCATTTTAAATGCAACTTCAGAAGAATCAACTTCATGAAATGAACCATCATAAACTGTTGCCCTAATATCAACCATTTGATAGCCAGCAACAATTCCACGACTCATTGCTTCTTTAATACCTTTTTGAATAGCTGGAATATATTCTTTTGGAATAACACCACCTTTAATCTCGTCAACAAATTCAAAGTTTTCTTCTTTTTGATCTTCAGAATCTTTTTCTTTTGGTTCAATTCGTAACCAGCAATGTCCATATTGTCCGCGACCACCAGATTGTTTAATATATTTACCTTCACCTTGAGCTAATTTTTTAATAGTTTCTTTATAAGCTACTTGCGGTTTTCCAACATTGCATTCAACCTTAAATTCTCGTTTCATTCTTTCAACTAAAACATCTAAATGTAACTCACCCATTCCTGAAATAATTGTTTCTAAAGTTTCTTCATCAGTTTTTATTTGAAAAGTTGGGTCTTCTTGAGCTAATTTATTTAAAGCCATTCCCATTTTTTCTTGATCAGTTTTAGTTTTTGGCTCAACAACAACAGAAATAACTGGTTCAGGAAATGAAATTTTTTCTAAAATAACTGGTTTATCCTCAGTACATAATGTATCACCAGTAGTAGTTTCTTTTAAACCAACAGCTGCAGCTATTTCACCAGCATAAACTTCTTGAACATCTTCACGGCTATTAGCATGCATTCTTAAAATTCTGCCAATTCTTTCTTTTTTACCTGTTGTTGTATTTAAAATATAAGATCCAGCTTTTATAATTCCAGAATAAACTCTAAAAAACGCCAAACTTCCAACAAAAGGATCAGTGGCAATTTTAAAAGCTAAAGCAGAAAATGGTTCATTGTCATCTGCTTTTCTGATTTCTTTTTGGGTCTCATCTTTAGGATTAAAACCTTCAACTGCTGGTACATCTAAAGGTGATGGTAAAAAATCATTTACAGCATCTAACATAAATTGAACCCCAATATTTTTTAAAGCTGAGCCAGCTAATACTAAATAAATTGAATTATTTAAAGTTCCAGCTCTTAATCCTTTTTTAATTTCGTCCATAGTTAGTTCTTTGCCTTCTAAATATTTTTCTAATAAATCATCATCTTGTTCTACTGCTTTTTCAATTAATTCTGAGCGATATTTCTCAGCTTGTTCTTTTAATTCAGCTGGAATTTCAATTTCAGTAATTTCTTCTCCATGTTGGCCTTTAAATTCATAAGCTTTCATTTCTAAAATATGAATAATGCCTGTTAAATTATCTTCAGCTCCGATTGGCATAATATATGCTACAGCATTTGGATTTAATCTTTCTTTAATTGAACTTAAACTCATTTGAAAATCACCACCCATTTTATCCATTTTGTTAATAAAAGCCATTCTAGGAACTTTGTATTTATCAGCTTGGCGCCAAACTGTTTCTGATTGTGGCTCAACGCCTTGAGCTCCGTCAAATACTGCTACTGCTCCATCAAGAACTCTTAAACTTCGTTCAACTTCTGCTGTAAAATCAACATGGCCTGGAGTATCAATAATGTTATAGCGAAAATCTTTCCAAAAACAAGTAGTTGCTGCAGATGTGATTGTGATTCCTCTTTCTTTTTCTTGTTCCATCCAATCCATTTCTGATTCACCTTCATGTGTTTCACCGATTTTGTGTTTTTTCCCAGTGTAAAACAAAACACGCTCTGTAAATGTTGTTTTACCAGCGTCAATATGGGCAATAATCCCAATATTTCTAGTTTTTTCTAATGTATATTCTCGTGGCATAATTTTTTACCCAAACCTTGCAAAATGCGCAAAAGCTTTGTTTGCTTCAGCCATTCTGTGAGTGTCTTCGCGTTTTTTAATTGCAGGTCCTTCATTATTTGCTGATTGCATTAATATGCTAGCTAATTTTTCAGCCATTGGTTTACCTTTTGCTTTTTTAGCTACTTCAATAATCCATCTGCAAGCTAAAGTAAAACGGCGTTCATCCCGCACTGGATATGGAATTTGATAATTTGCTCCACCAATCCTCCGTCCGCGAATTTCAACTGTTGGTCCAACTTTTTTAATAGCTTGTTCAAAAATTTGAGAACCATCTTTTTTGGTTTTTTCTAAAATTATATCAAAACAACTATACACTATTTTTTGTGCTGTAGTTTTTTTGCCTTTTTCCATAATATAATTAGTAAATTTTGCAATATTAAGACTATTATATTTTGGATCAGGAATAATTTTTCGTTTTGGTGCTTGTTTTCCTCTCATAAGAATTTAAATTATTTTTTTTCTTTTTTAGAGCCATATAGACTTCTGGCATTTTTACGATTTTCTACTCCTTGTGCATCATAACGACCACGAACAATATGATATCGTACACCTGGTAAATCTTTAACTCTACCACCGCGAATCATAACAATAGAGTGTTCTTGTAAATTATGACCAACACCTGGAATATATGCCCAAACTTCGCGACCATTAGACAATCTAACTCGGGCTACTTTTCGTAAAGCAGAGTTTGGTTTTTTAGGAGTTTTAGTTGTTACTTTGACACATACTCCTCGTTTAAAACTTGAACCTTTTTTTAAATCTCTTGATCGTCTTTTTTTCACATTTAACATTGACCGTAAATCAGGTGATTTGGTTTTTTTAGTTTTAGACTTGCGCCCTTTTTTAATTAATTGATTAATTGTCGGCATAAATTATTAGTTTAGTATGATTATATATATTAAATTATTTTCTGTCAAATCCCTATTAATAATTTATAAACAAAATAAATCACAGGAGAAATTAAACGAAATAAAAAGAAAATGAAAAATAAAAGTAAAATATAGCCATAGCGTTCTAAAAATGTACGGATTTGAATCCCAATTTCGCTGTCTGGCAAAATTGCAAATAAAATTTTGGAACCATCTAAAGGTGGAATTGGTATTAAATTAAATACAAGCAATAAAACATTGGCATAAACAGCTATTTCTAAAAAATTTAAAAAATTTGGATTAGCTGGAACAAATCTAATAATAAAACTTAAAAATAAAGCTAAAATAAGATTAGATAAAGGGCCTGCTAAGGCAACTAAACCAGGATCTCGCTTTTGGTTTTTAAGATTATATGGGTTAAATGGCACTGGTTTTGCATATCCAAAAGCAACACCAACAGTAAAAATCATTAATAAAGGCAAAATCACTGTGCCAAACCAATCAATATGAGCTAAAGGATTAAGTGTTAAGCGGCCTGCATTGCGCGCTGTTGGGTCGCCAAGTTCATCTGCAGCCCAAGCATGTGAGTATTCGTGTATAATTGCACTAATAATTATTGAGATTATAAAAATTATTTGAAACATAAATTATAAAATTAAATTTGACATTTTAATTTTATCATAGTAATATAAAAATATCTAATTAAAATAAATTTTTTATGGCAACAGTATGCGACATTTGCGGTCGTGGTTCGCAAAAATCTCAAAAAAAATCTCATTCAAATATAAAGACGCTTCGTCGTCAGTATTTGAATTTGCAAAAAAAAACTGTTGATGGTAAGAAAAAAAATGTATGCACTAAATGCATGCGAACAATGAAAAAGAAAATGAAGGTTTAAAGAACTAAGTAATAATAAAAAAACGAGAGCTAAATGCTCTCGGTTTTTGTTTTTAATGTAATTTTTTTTCAAGCAATATTCCAACCATCATGCTAAAGTGAAAAATCTTTTGAATTAATGATCCTAATATGTAATGCAAAACAACTACAATTGAAAATGCTTTAAATCCTTTTTTATAATAGATTAAAGCAAAAATTATACCAGCCAAAAATGTGGCAAGTACTAAACCCCAGTTGAATAAATGAAAAATAACAAAAATAAAGACTGTTAATGTCCAAGTAAACCATTTGTTAAAGGTTGTTGCTAACCAGCGTGGGATCCAAAAGAAAAAAACCAGTTGTTGTAGTGCAACTCCGCCTAAATAATTTTTTTTGCCACCTAACATTCTTAAATATTTGTCAGGACAAAAAAGTTTAAAGTGGCATACAAGAAATATACTAATACAAAAAATAACTGTGATTAGTATCCACATGTAGCCATTTGTTTTTTTTGGATTTTGGCTTGTTATTAAATAACTTATTTCAGTTATTAAAAGGAACGCAAAAACAATAAATTTAAAATAATTCCAAGTTATTTCAAAATACCACACATGAAACAGGCTTAGAACAATAGCTGTAATAGTTAAATTTAAAATCAATTTCCAATTTTTGTCTTTTTCAATTGCTATTACATTTTTTAGTTTCATTTTTTCTCCTTGGTTTGAGTTTTGAATGTTATTATTTTATTTTAGTATAAAATAAAAACCACTCATTGTCTATTCCTCGTGAGAATATTAAATGAGTGGTGTTAATCGCGAATGATGTTACGCGATTAAAAATGTTTTCCTCTAACTGGACCAAATGGTCCTTTGCCTGCAATGCCTGTAAAAAGTAAATTGATTTCTTTTGCACAAGGGCTTTTAGTTAAAGCTTCTTCAAAGCTATCAAATTCTTCATGTTCCACAGAAGAATCATGTTTTTTAATAATAGCTTTTGTGCGATGATTGGTTGTTTCTGACATTAGAAATTCCTCCGTTTTAAATTTTAATAATTTGAAAAAGTCGACCTGTGTTGGTCGACTTTTTCTGTTTTTTATGTGTGTATGTTTTTTACATTTTTAAGTCGACCAGTTTAATTGGTTTAATAAAATAATCACAAATAAAATTAAGCCAATATTTATGGCTTTAATTTGTTTATTAATTTTATTAATTATTGTCGACATAATTTTTGTATGTGCTTTTAAGTATATTTTAAATAAAATTTAATGTCAAATGTGTGGATAAGTTTTATTTCTATAACTTGCCCCAATTTTTGCCGTATAAAACTTCTTCTAAAATTAAAGGATAATTAATTATTTCGTTTTCATTAAACCACAACTTTATTTCTCTTTCAGCTTCCTCAACATCTGATGAAGCATGAACAAGAGTTCGTACTGGCAAATCAAGAGTATCAGATAAATCATAAGAATCAATAGTAAAATCTCCTCTTATTGATCCAACATCTGCTGCTAAACAATTTGTAATTCCTACGGTTTTTCTTCCCAAAGCAACAGCATGCGCGCCTTGCCAGACCATTGCCAAAAGCGGTCTTCCTTCAAATTGATGAATTAATGCCTGTCTAACTTTTATACCAATTTCTTTTGGAGTTTCTTTTGTTTCAATTCCTTTCTCAATTAATGATTTAATTTTTTTCTCCCCAGTTTCTTGATACCATTTTTCATCATCAGCATAATGTTGCCCCATTATTTTTTTATTTGGAACAATCATTTTGCAAGCAATTAATTTTAAGCCTCTTCTCTCAAATCTGGTAATAAATTCACCAATTAGACTTCTTTGAATTGATTCTGATTTGATGGCAATAAAAGTTTTTTCGTTTTTTAAATCGTTCATAGGATAATTTTAATTAATTTTTTTAATTAGATCCTTCGGCTTCTAACGGCACTAAAGGTCGCTCAGGATGACATTATGAATTAATTCTAAAATAAATCACATCACCATCTTGAACTGCATAGTCTTTGCCTTCAAGGCGAATGAGTCCTTTTTCTTTTGTTTTTAGCTCGCTGCCAGCAGATATAAAATCATTATATTTACAAACTTCAGCGCGGATAAAGCCTTTTTCAAAATCAGTGTGAATTTTCCCAGCAGCTTGGGGTGCTTTTGTTCCCTTTTCAATTGTCCATGCGCGAGTTTCTTGCGGACCAGTAGTTAAGTAAGTGATTAGATTTAATATATTATAACTTGCTTGAATTAATTTGTCTAATCCAGTTCGTTGAATGCCTAACTCATCTAATTCTTTTTCAGATAATTCTGCTAATTCTGATTCATGTTTGGCATTTATTTCAATAAAAGTTTTTTCTGTTTCTTGTTCTTTTTTGTCTTTAATGTTTTTAATAAATATAATTGGTTTTAAAGTTAGTAAATTTAAATTACTAATTATTATTTTTTCTTCATCATTTAAACTTGTTTGGCTAGCTAATTTTCCATCATCTAATGTTGTTTTTAATTTTTCTAATATTTTAGATTTTTTAATTGCTTGTTTGTCACCAGATTTTGTTTCTTTAGAAATTTTTTCTAATAGTTTTTCAACTGTTTGCAAATCAGCCATTACTAATTCTAAATGAATAATTGATTTGTCCCGTTCTGGATCAATACTACCTTCAACATGGGTTATGTTTTTATTTTCAAAATCACGCAAAACTTCAATAATGGCATCAACTTCGCGAATATGTGATAAAAATTGATTGCCTAAGCCTTCGCCTTTATGAGCATTTTTAACTAATCCTGCAATATCAACAAATTCAATTACAGTTGGTATGATTTTTTCTGATTTAGAAATTTCAGCTAATTTTTCTAATCGTTTATCAGGTACTTCAACTACACCAATGTTTGGATCAATGGTGCAAAAAGGATAATTTGATGCATCAACTTGTTTTTTAGTTAATGCTTTAAATAGAGTTGACTTGCCAACATTAGGCAAGCCAATAATACCAACTTTCATTTTTTTCAGATTAATAATTTAAATTATTTGTTTAACCTTCTCAACAATTTGAGTAGGGGTTGAGTTTGCTTTTACAATATAGTCTTTTGCTCCAAGTTCTTTGCCTTTTTTAATATCTTCTTCTTGGCCTAAGTTAGTTAACATAATAACTGGTATTTTTTTAAGTTTAGAATCAGATTTAAGTTCAGTTAAAATATCAAAACCATTAGTTTTTGGCAAAATAATATCAAGTAAAATTAAATTTGGTTTTTCGCTTTTTGCTTTTTCAATTACTTCTCCCCCATCTTGTACACTTATAACCTCAAATTTTTCGCGCTCTAATTTTGTCTGATACATTTCAGATAATGTTTTTTCATCTTCAACTAAAAGGATTTTTTTAGGCATATGATTAAAGTTTTATTTTAATATTGGCTCGGAGACAGGGATTCGAACCCCGATTACCAGGATCAAAACCTGGCGTCCTACCATTAGACGATCTCCGAATAATTTTAAACCCTCAAATATTTTCCTATTGCAATAAAACTAGAAATTGTATTAAGCACAATAATTACAATTAATTCAAATCCAAATATATAAATAAAATGACTGGAAATGTAGGACATTAAATTAAAATTAATATCTATAAAAAAGTTATAGAAAATTGGTTGAAGGATGCCAGCAAGTATATAAAACATTATCCAAAAAATAATACTACCAACCAGAGCATATAATACACCTTCTAGTAAAAAAGGCATACGAATAAACCAATTTGATGCACCAACCAATTTCATAATTCCAATTTCTTCTCTATGAGTATAAATTCCAATACGAATTGTGTTAAATACAACAAGTAACGCAATTAAGGCAAAAAATCCACTAATTACTAAGCCAAATGTCCTGATTTTTTGTCCAATATCTTCTAGTTTTTGAATAATTAATTTATGATCATCATAATCAATATCTTGCACTAGCTCATTAATTTTATCCTTGTGAATTGAATTTAGAATTTCAGGATATAAATTAACATTTTCAGCTTTTACAGTCAAGGTTGGGCCTAATGGATTTTCATCTAATTCTGCTAAAGATTCCTGAATTAATTCATCATTTTCATGAAATTTTTTAAATTTACTTAAAGCTTGATCAGCAGAAACAAATTTAACTTCTTTAACTTGTTCATATTTTTCAATATTTTGTTTTATTAATTTTACTTGCTGTTCTTCAGCATTTGGTTCAAAGTATATTGAAATATCAATTTTATTTTTAATAGTTAAAATTGCATGATCTGCTGCTGCGTTTAAAACAATTAATGATGTTAAAGAAAATAAAGTTAAAATAATAATCGTGATAGTAACTAAAGACAGCCAGAAATTTCTGTAGAAATTTTGGAAAGAGAATTTTATGATTCTTGTAAGTGAAAGTAATAGCATTTTATTATTTTAAAGCAAATATCTTCCTTTTTCTTGGTCAGCTGTTACAGCGCCATGTTCTAAAGTTATTACGCGTTTGCGTAAAGAATTAACAACTTCCCTATCATGTGTAACTAATAATATTGTTGTTCCAAATTCATTTATTTTTTGTAAAATATCAATAATTTCTCTAGTATTAATTGAATCTAAATTTCCAGTTGGTTCGTCAGCAACTAAAATTTTAGGTCTATGAATAAGCGCTCTAGCAATAGAAACGCGTTGTTGTTCTCCTCCAGAAAGTTGTTTAGGATAACGATCTGTTTTATCTCCAAGTCCGACAATTTTTAAAACTTGAGGAACAATTTTTTCAATTTTTTTATTAGTGGATCCAGAAACTTCTAAAGCAAAAGCAACATTTTCAAAAGCAGTTTTTTTTGGTAGTAATTTAAAATCTTGCCAAACTACTCCAATTTGACGACGTAATAATGGAACATATTTTCGTTTAATTTGAGTAATGTCCCAGCCACCTACAATGATTTTGCCTTTATTAGCAGGTTCTTCTGAAAGCAAAAGTCTTACGGCAGTAGTTTTGCCTGTGCCTGATCGACCAACTAAAAAAACAAACTCACCAGGTTTAATATGAAATGATGCATTTTTCAATGCATTTACATCAGGTTTATAAAATTTAGAAACATTTTTAAATTGAATCATAAATTAATTTTAACACATTTGCTTAGTTAAAAAAATATTCAAACCATAATTTTGGCATTGGTTTGTTTTGTTGCAATTCATTTTTAGTTTTTTGTTTTGGAATAATTACCATTTTTTCACCTGGTTTTGCTAAGCCTAATTTTTCTCTTGCTTGTTTTTCTACGAATTCTTGTTCAGAAAAAAAATCTATTAATTGGTCAAGTTCTTGATTTTGTTTTTCTAAAGCTAATATTTCATTTTCTAATTCAATAGTTTTTTGTGAATTTTTTTGTTGCTGGCTACTGTTTTTAATAACAATGCTAATGATAAAAATAAAAATAATTAATAGACTAAATAAAACTATTTTAGAAGATAAAAATTTTTTAGCTGGAGAATGTGAAAGCATATTAAAATTATACCATATTTTTTATATATTCTATAGCTTGTTTTTTATTTTTTATTTTTCCAGATAATTGTAGTTCGCGCAGATTATTTTTTATTTTTCCTATTTTTTTACCAGGCTTAAGTTTTAAAATTTGCATTATTTCATTTCCACTTAACAAGGGAGTTGGCAATTTTTGTTTGCTTTGCTTTTTTTTAACTAATTTTTTCATTTTTTTTATTCTTTTAAGTAAGGCTGAAATCAATTCCATATCAACAGGTCCTGTAGTTGTAATTGTGGCCAATGAATCAAGAAAAGCTAATTTAATTAAATTTTTACCTGGATAACGGTTAGAAAAAAAATATTTTTCAATAGTTTGAGAGCGTAATTGAGTTGGATGTCCATGAACTAAAAGCATATGTTTACTAACTAGCCAAGATATGTTTTTGTAATTAATTCCTAAATTAAGAGGTGTGGACAAAGCTAAATTACGACAAATTTTTTCTGTTAATTTGCCTCCAATGTTGTCATGGCTATTAAAACGAATACGATCAGTGCCGTGTTTTTGTGGGGTTTGCAAAGTTAATGGTTTGCCAATATCATGAAACAAAACAGACAAGATTAATTCTAATCTATTATTTTTAACTTTTAATATTTTGTCTAATTTTTTTTCAAATTTTTTAAATTCAGAACTATTTATTTTTTGAAGAGCCAGTATTGAATGTTGCCAAACATCACCTTCAGTATGAAAGTTTTTTGGTTGCGGACATTTTTTCATTAATAAAATTTCAGGTATTAAAATTTTAAATAATCCTAGTTTGTCATACAGATTTATTGCTTGTAAATAATCACTTTCAAAAGTTTTTAGAAATTCTTTAGCAATTACTTCTCTTGGAGAAATCCATTCATTTAATTTATTTTTGTCATTTAAATGTATAGCATATTTTTTTATAGCAAGTTTTGTTTGGTTATTAATTTTAAAATTTAATTCACAAGCAAAGCGAACAGCGCGTAAGATTCGTGTGTAATCTTCTTTTAATCTTTCATCTGATTTTCCAACGCATTTAATTACTTTATTTTTTATATCATCAATGCCATTGAATGGATTAATGATTTGATTTTTAAAAATGTTTAATGCAATAGCATTAATTGTAAAATCACGCCGTGATAAGTCATATTTAATTTCTAAATCTTTATCAAATTGAACATTAAAGTCCTTATAACTGCCCTGATTTATTGATATTTCTTTGCGTGGCAAAGCAATGTCTAATGGTATAAAATTTTTGTCTTTTGCGAATTTTTCAGGCTTAAATTTAAGCACGCCAAAATTTTTACCTAATTCTTCAACCCAGCCAAGTTTGTTTAGAAATTTTTGTAATTCTTTAAATTCAACTTTTTGAACAACAAAATCTAAATCTTTGGTATTAAAATTTTTCATTATTGCATCACGAACCGCTCCGCCAACTAAATATATTTCAGCTTTAGGAAATTCAGTTTGTAATTTTTCAGCCCAATCTAAAACTCCACTTTTGCGCAAAGTGGTTAATAGTTTTTTTAGGTTTTTGTTGGTTGTGTTAGACATTATTTTTAATATTGTTCTTCAATTCCTTTTGTCCAACCTTTAATTTTATTTACTAATTCTATGTCATTGATAATTATTCTAAAGGTTCCAAAAGGTAATGTATTTATTGATCTTTTTTGTTTGCTGGATTTGCTAATTGCTGTCAAGGGTTTTCTAAATTGTGTTTTTGGAATTTTGCTTATATTATGCCAATAAAGAGTTGCTTTCCCCTTAGCTATGTTTGGATGAATTTGAACTTGTCCTTTAATTTTGTCTTTAGGTGTGTTGCAGATATTTATAAAGTAATTCATCATTAATTGTATCATTTTTGGGTCACTATTACTAAAAACAATGCACCACTTAGTTTTTTTGTATCCTTCTGCCCAATAAAGAGCAGTTCCAATTAATTTTAATTCATTCTTGTTTATTTTTTTTATTTCTTTTTTTGATACTTCTTGTTGTGAAGCATTTTTAAGATTAGCTTTTTTTGCTCTATTAATGTTATATTTTGTTAAGATTTCAGCCCTCTTTTTTTGTAATTTGTTGTAATTTTTTTCTTTTATTTGTTTATTAAAAGGTAAATTTTTAAACCAAGAAGCTAAAGTACTTTTTGGTACTTTTATTTTTTTGCTTATCTCATTATATGTTAAGCCTTTTTTTCTTAATTTTATAGCTTGATCTTTTTTCATAAACTAAAAGCGTATACTATATTAAGTATACGCCATTAGTTCAAATTAATCAAATTCAATGTGCCGCGGGGCAGGATCGAACTGCCGACACCAGGATTTTCCTGTATTTTTCTAAAGTTTCCTTTAGGATCGGACTATCTCTTCATCCCGCAGAGTTACGGGAGCAGGGCGCTAATGCAAGATTATTGTTGGGGCTCACTTGCTAGTCTCTACACCTTCTCTAAAACTTTAACCCTTTAGAGCTTGGCTCGGGATTGCCATAATCATTTGATCTTAGGTTTCCCCGAATTCACCCAGTTTTTCTCATTCAGCATTACTGCTGAAGGGACCGAAAACCAGTCCTGTGCTCTACCACTGAGCTACCGCGGCACATTAAATTTGATTTGTAATTAGAATGGCTGTACCACGTCATTCGCGAACGACGTGGTAGGCATGCTGGGACTTGAACCCAGGACCTCCACCTTATAAGGGTGGTGCTCTAACCAACTGAGCTACATGCCCATATTATAGATTACTTTTTATAATATATCAAATTTTTATATTAAAATCAAATTCTGCT
>CAZAVD010000009.1:0-24384 GCA_964488715.1 uncultured Gammaproteobacteria bacterium
TGAAAAACTGCAATTTGAACTCTATTACATCAAACACCGCTCTTTTGTTTTAGATCTAAGCATTCTTTTAAGAACCATTAAAATTGTTTTGAAAGGAGGAGGGCGGTAATTTAAAATATTCTCGGATAACTTTAATATTTTTTTTGACTTCAGAAATTGGATATCTTGGATAAGTAGGAAGAATTATAACTTCATTAGCTGTTTTTCTAGCAACAGGACAATCACGATAAAAATCAGAAAAACTGGGCAAATCAGCGCAATTCTTTACATGCTGAGCAGCCACATCTCTTTTATAATACATCAACCATTTAAGCAATTTTTTCCGATTATGATATTGGATTGGAAAAACCGTGTAAATATAATCATCTCCTTTTGGAGGAATAATTAATCCTGGAATATCTTTTAATCCTTCGTGATAAAGAGCTGCTTTTTGAGCGCGCATCTTATTTCCTGATTCAATCCAATTCAATTGACTATAAGCTAATCTAGCTTGAAACGGAGTTAATCGAGCTAGATAATGAGGCGGCAACGCCTTTTTTAAATCTGTATCCAATTCAATTTCTACTAATCGGTTAATCCACTTTATATCATGAAGAAAACCGTAGCGAAAAACCCAATAAACCATTGATTTAAATAATAAAGGATAGGTTAAAAAATCTTTCAAAAAACTTTTGAGAATCCTCTTAAAAATAAAAGATGTTTTTTGATACTGATATTGATTCAATTCAGTCCTAATCCTATCAATCAAATCCTTGTCATCTGAAGCAATTACTCCGCCATACCAAGCATTAATATTTTTAAATGTGCCAAAACTATAAACACCTGCCCGGCCAAATGTGCCTAAGCGCTTTCCATTATGATAAGCCCCAAATGCTTGAGCAGCGTCTTCAACCAAGGGAATACTATACTTCTGACAGATTCTTAAAACCTGATCAATAGACGCATCAATGCCGTGTAAATGAGTAATAAATATTGCTCCTGTATTTGAATTGATAAGCGACTCAATTCCATCAGGATTGATATTGCAAGTATTTTCCCCGACATCGCAAAAAACCGGCTTGCCTCCAGCTAAAATAACCATATTAACCACGTCAGCAATTGTGTAAGGCGACATGATCACTTCTTGGCCCGGCTTGATCAAATATTTAAAACTGAAATAAACGCCCATTCGAGCCATAGACACGCAAACTGCGTAAGAAACATTAAACTTTTCAGCTAAAGCTTGTTCTAATTTTTCAATATCATCTCCTTTTTTAATCCGACCTAAAATAAGGTCTCTGAAAAAAGACCAATAACTATTAAAACTGGTATAAATCCTAAAGCGTGGATGGGGAGCTGAAAACATATTTATTTAAAGTCAGCGCCAATAGCCTGACTAATATTTTTAAACCCGTCTTTTTTAAGCATTTGGCAAAGTCCTAAGTTAATTTCTGATATAAGCTGTGGCCCTTCAAAAATCATTCCAGTTATTAATTGAAGTAAAGAAGCGCCCATTCTAATCTTTTTATAAGCATCTTCAGCGCTGAATATTCCACCACAGCCAATAATAATCTTTTCTCCCCTTGTTTTCTTATAAACATAAGCAATTAAATTATTTGTCATTTCTTCTGATGGTTTTCCGCTAATACCTCCTATGCCTGCTGGAACTTGATTAATTTCTTCTGGAATAATCTTTGGATTATTCCTATTTTTTGTAATATTTGAACAAATAAAGCCTGAAATATGATATTGCTCTGCTAATTCAATGATTTTATCAACCATTTCAAATGAAAGATCAGGAGGCATTTTTAGAAAAATTGGCTTTTTTATATTAAGTTTATCAATTTCTTGAAAAAGCAAATTTAAACGATCAGGATCTGTAAATGGCTGACCGCCATGGGCATTAGGACAGCTTATGTTAATTGCCAAATAATCTCCAATATTTAAAAATACCTGAATCCCTTTAAGGTAATCATTTATTTCTTTTTCAATACCAACCATATCTGACGAATTTGTCTTGGCTATATTTATCCCAAGAGGAATTTTATTTATCTTTTGTTTTTTTTCTGCTAATCTTTTGGAAATTTCTTCAGCTCCATCATTTTTAAGGCCATAGTGAACAACAAGACCTCTTGACTTTGGCAAGCGCCAAAGTCGTGGTTTAGGATTACCCAAACAAGGCTGACCTGTAATTGAACCAACTTCTGTAAACCCAAAATCAACATTCGGCATAATTTCTATAATCTCAGCGTCCTTGTCAAATCCAGCTGCTAAACCAATAGGATTTTCAAAAGTTATTCCGCAGATATTTTGTTTAAGCGCTGGGTCAGAAAAACTCAAACAAAATGAAACAGCTTTTTTTAAAAAAATATTGCTTCCTAAAATTTTACCCATTTGTACTGCTCTATCATGCGTTATTTCAGGATCAATTTTAAAAAAGATTTTTTTAAATATATTACGATAAAAAAATCCAATAATGCTATTTCTTACTTTAATAAAAATATTTTTCATACATTAATTTATGACTTTATCTGCAACTCTATAAGCATTAGCCATAATAGTAAATCCAGGATTTACAGCTGGAGAATCTGGAAAAACAGAAGAATCGCAGATAAAAACATCTTTCATTACTTCGCCCAAAGGCGATATTTTAATTTTATCTCCATTATATGGCAAAGTAGCTGTATAATGCGAATTTACTTTTTGTAAAATTGGCTTAATTGGAGGAATATAAAATCCATTATGATTCATTGTTTTTCTAATAGCTTTAAATAAATCCTTAATTCGTTGGCCACCACTCGCTTGTCTTTCTCTTTTCATAATTAATTTATCATTTGCCATTTTCAAAGAATAAGATTGAGAATATTTGCTATGATCATACATTCTAACAAAAGAAATTCTAGTCCGCGAATAATCAACAATTGGTTTTAATATTGGCCAGAGCCATGATGGAATATTATAGCGCCACATATATTCAAAACTAGGATAAATTTGCAATTGAACCATTGGTTCGCTATCTTCTTTTGGCACGCAACAAGCAATTAGATTGCATAAAGAAATATATTCTTTTGCTTTCATCGCTTTTGAACCGCACCCGAAATACATTACAGGAAAAACATAAACTGCATTATCAGCCATTGATAAACTGCCCTTATAATTCATTGAACGCATAACTATTTCTGTTGTGTGAGGAGAACCAGCGCATAAAAATACTTTATCAAATCCCTGATAAATATCTCCTGCTTCTGTTGTAATACAAGACAAATTATTCTTACTGATTTTACTTACTTTTGCTTTGATATATTTAACTCTTGGATCATCAAGATATTTCTCTATAGTTATTCGGCTATTATAAATAGAATTGTTAAAACATCCAGCTAGACATTGACCGCAATAAACACATTTATTAGGATAATTATTTCTTGTTTCAAGACCGCAACGATTAGGACCAGAAATAAAACTATAATTATTCTGCTGGCCATGCTGATTAATAACTTTATCTAATTTACTTAACATAGCAATTGGCTTTATTGCCGGCCTAGTTGAAAAATCACGCTTAAAATACCTATTCAAATCATCATCTTCAGAAGCTAAACCAACTATTTGTGATATTTTTTCATAATATGGATATAAATCTTCTTTATTAATCGGCCAATCTTTCATTTCTCTATCAGTTAAAGGCAGTATAGTTGCTCCCCAATAATTTGTTAATCCGCCAAAAGCCTGGCTTTTAAATATGCTTAAATTTTTGCCAACTGATTGTTTAGGAATCTGTTTTGCAAAATGCGTTTTAGGAGGCGGAAATTTAAAATTATTTCTTTTTCTGATATCTTTATATATCTGATTATAATACTGAGTTATTTGTTCAGCATTAGAATTGTCTATTTTATTTTTTAAAACTATATCTTTGCCAATATCATAAACAACAATTTTAAAATCGCTCTGCTTATCAAGCAAAGCCGTTAACACTCCCATTCCTGCTGCGCCAGTGCCAATCACTGCAATTTTTTGATTTTTTTCCATAAAATTACCTTCGCTGGCTAATCATATCAGCCAAAAAACCTAATATTCCAAACTGCATACCCCATAAAAAGATCATCATGGTTTTATCTGTTATATCTTTCATCAAAATATCATAACCAAGAAAAATAACTCCTAAACCTAATAACGAAAGCGAAATAGGCATAAACACTCTTAAAGGATTAAAATACAATGAAACCTTGGTAATCAGCGAGAAAAAATTGATTGTATCATGAATTGGCCTGATTTTTGATTTGCCGCCTCTTTTAAAATAATCTATTGGCATGTATTTAACCCGATAACCATCGTTTAATAATGCCAAAGTAATAGTTGTTGTAAAAGAAAAACCATTAGGCAAAATACCTCGGAATTTTTTAAAAACATCTTTTTTAAAAACACGCAAACCAGAATTAAGATCTGGTATATTATCCTGAACTAAATAATTAGCGTATTTGCTTAAAATCCACTTAGCCGGCCGTCTTATCAATGGCATCTCAACATATTTTCCTGTTCTGGCGCCAACAACCATATCATATTTATTAATAAAACTAACAAGATCTGGAATCTTATTAATTGGATAAGTGCCATCTGCGTCAGTAATGGCAATAATATTATATTGCGCGCTATAAATCCCTGTTTTAAGAGAAGCCCCATATCCTTTATTCTGTTCATGCTGAATCAACTGAACATCATATCTTTTTACAACCTCAGCAGTTTTATCCTTGGAACCATCATCAACTACAATAATCTCGTATTCTATATTCTGCAGCTTAATATCAGAAAATAAATTATTGAGCACATCTCCAATTTTAGTTTCTTCATTATAAGCAGGAATTACAATGCTAATTTGTTGTTTAATATTTTTTTTATCCATAGACATATTTTAACTATAGAGAATTTAATGGATTCAGTCAATTTGTTTTTTAATATTTTTAATAAAAAAATTCTCTCTTAAATAAGGAACCAGACCAAAAGATACAACAAAAATATCAATTGTAAAAACTAAAAGAGAAAATAATAAAGCAGCTTCTTTACTTAAATTAAACAAACTGAAAAAATAAATCGCTGTTGCCTCGCGCGTGCCTAAGCCAGCAATAGATATTGGCAAAATAGATACCAAAGCCATTGAGCTGGAAATAATTGCAATATCAATAAAAGATAATTTCAAATCTAAAGACAAAGCAATAGCATATCTAGCTAAAAAATAAACAAGCCAGCTAATAATTAAATAAATAAAAAAATAAATTACTTCTTTCTTTTTTAAACCTTTAATGCCTTTCCAAAGCTTAGAAAAAGTAAAATGACTATAATCTTTAAAATCAATTGAGAAAAACTTTCCGATTAATCGACTAAAAAGCTTATTAAAATAATTTTTTTGATCCATTAACAAAAAAATAAAAACAATAACCAATAAAAGAAAAAGTCCTATAGAGATTACATAAATGCCAACATCTTTAAGAAAAAAGAAAAAAATCAATATACCAAAAAACAATAAAATAAGAATATCAGCAATTCTATCTAAAATAACACTGAAAAAAGAACGAAAAGAACTATAACCTTTATTTTTAAGAAAATAAACTTTAATCAATTCGCCAAATCGACCAGGAGTAATTATTCCAACAAAAGTACCCAACCAATGTAAATTCACGCATTTAATCTTTGAAATATTTATATTTAAAGATGATAAAACAATCTTCCATCGCAAAGACCGAATCACAATTTCAAAAATTTTCAAACCAATTGCCAAAATTAAGAAATACCATTTTAACAAACTGATTTCTTTAAAAAATAACTGATAATCTATTTTAAAAAGAATATAAATAAAAATAAGCGGCCCTAGTATTTGAAAAAAGATTTTTATTTTTTTCTTAGACATCGTTTATCTTAATATCTTTAAACCGGCTCTAAATTTTCTTTTTAAATCAGCAAAAGAATTAATTTTGAGCAATTCTTGAAAAATATATGATGGTCTTCTATAAAATTCCTTATAAAATTTATCTAAAAGCTTAAATAATTCTTTTTTATTTAATTCTTTTTCCCAATATTGAGTAAGTACTCCTTTTTCAGGACAATGGGCAAATTCTCGCCAATAATCATTTTTAATGACTCCTTGAGTTAAAGCTTGTTTATATATTTCAGTGGCTGGATAAGGAGTTAAAATAGTCGCATGAACATAATCCGGTTTTAATTTTTTAGCAAACTTAATAGTTTCTTTAATATCCTCTTTTGTTTCAGTAGGCGAACCAATCATAAAATAAGCTAATGTCTCTATGTTTGTTTTTTTAGCTAAATCAAATGCCCTTTCTATTTGTTCCAAGTGAATTCCTTTATTTAAAACTTTTAAAATTTTTTCGGTTCCAGCTTCTACGCCAAAATGAATTCTTTGACAACCAGCTTGTTTTAATTTTCTCAAAACTTCATCATCTACTGTATCCACTCTGGCTCGAATATCCCAAACAAATTTTAAACCTCTTTTAATAATTTCATCGCAAATATCAAGCGTTCTTTGTCTGTTAACAGTAAAAGTATCGTCATAAACCAAAATTTCTTCTATATCTAATTTTAAACATTCTTCCATTTCATCAACTACATTCTGAGCGCTTCTAGCTCTGAATTTCTTGCCCAAATGAGGCCGATCGCAAAAAGCGCACTGAAAAGGACATCCTCGAGAAGTAAACATAGTTGTTACTACTCTATCGCCGCCCAAAAGAGAATTATACTTTTTAATTGGCAGTAATCCTCTATCAGGAAAAGGAATTTCATCTAAATTATCAATAAAATTGCCAACTGGGTTATTAACTATTTGTCCATTTTCCTTATAAACCAATCCCTTAATATTAGATAATTCTTTTTGTTTTTCAAGCGCTTCTAATAAATTAAAAAAGGGAAGTTCGCCTTCGCCTTTAATAACAAAATCAATATTATTTAAATTAATTGTTTCTTCAGGAAATAAATGAACATGAGGACCACCTAAAACAATGATAATTTTTTTATTTAAACTTTTTTCTACTTGTCTAACTAAATTAATTGTCTTTAGAACATCAATTAAAGTAAACGTCATAGCTGTTATACCAACTACGTCTGGATTAATCTCTAATATTTTCTGCTTAAACTGATTATTATAGTCAAATTGCTCAACTTGAGCATCTAAACCAAAAACATCATAACCGCCTTTTTTTTTAAGATAACCAGCTAAATAAAGCAAACCTAGCGGAGGATTAAATCCCCGCTCTTCATCAATAAAAGCTGGGTTATCAGCTAAAATCTCATTGAAACGAGGTGGATTAATTAATAGAACTTTCATTGATTTATTTAATTAATTAAATTCATTAACCAGCCTTTATTGCGTGATATTTCTGGGATAACTGGCTTTAATAAATTATTAGAAACATTAATTGTTTCTGTTTGATTAAGAATATCTTCAGTTAATTGATCAGAATAACCTAAAACATATTTTACTCCAAATTTATCAAAAATAAAACTTAATTCATTTTTTTCTAATAATTTTTCTATTGATTCTGGAACAAAAACAATAATTGACTTATTAGTTAAATAATTCAAATTTAAAGCACTATTTGGACTTAAATTAACCGCTATAACCTTATTATCATCTACATTCATCTTTTTAACTTTTTCCATATAAGCCTCAATTAATAAATTATTACTATTATTGTAAACTCTACTCCAAGCAACATGATTAACTAAAACAAAATTATACAAAACCGCAAATAAGATTATTAAATAAATAAAAATAGTCTTCATTTTTTTTAAATTAAAATGATCAACAATTATATTAGCCAAATAGAAAATACCTAAAGTAATAAATAAGGCAATCGCCCAATTAAAATCCATTAAGTGATTGCGAACAACTAAAATAATAAAAGTAAACAAAAATACAGATAAAGCAATCCAATAAACAAGCAGTTGATATAGAGACTTATTTTTTTGCCTTAAACGATAAACACCTAATAAGATCAAAAGAAAAATAAAAGGTCCGCCAATATCCTCTAAAGAGAAAAATCTAAAAATATGCCGCGCTCCAAGCATCAACCCAATTGATATTCTTTCAACTAGGCTTATCTCCCGAATACCCATATTTTTCAACATTTTAATTTTACCTAATTGCTTAGCAATAATAAATTCACCGCTTTCCATACTATTCTTAAGTTGATTAATAAATTCATCTCGCTCAAAATGATAAGTATAAGGATCTGGATAAATATGACCGTAAAAAGAATAGTCAGCTGATTTAAGCTCTTTTGAGGTTTGAGTAGTAAAAAGATTTAAATTTGTATTATAGGAAAAGTTAGGTAACCAAAAAATAGCTAATAAAATAGAAAAAGGAATAAAAATATAGATTAAATAACGTTTTTGTTTTTTTAGTAATAAAAAAATAAAAAGGAATGGCGCAATCAACAAAGTTGCCTCTTTAGCTAAACAAGCTAATCCTAAAAAAATACCAGAAATAATTAAATAAAAATAATTATATTTCTTTTGCTTAATTCCGTAAAAATAAAATAAAAAGAATAAAGCTAAAAACAACAAAGTAAACTCATAACTAGCTAATTTATAAGGTAAAGTCCAATTAAAAGGCAAAACAATATAAATCAAAGAAAATACTAATGCCTTTTTAAAATCAAACAAATAAAAAACTACTCCAGTAAAAATCAATAAAGTCAATGCATGAATAAAGATTGATAGTAAAATAAAATCACTAACTTGAGGTAAGCCAGTTATTTTAAAAATCTGCGCATAAATTAAAGACGTTAATTTATTACCATAGGCTGAAATATGTCCTTGGCTCTCAATTAGATTAGGTGATAAAAAAACATTAAGATCATTTTCAATTGAATAAAAACCAGTCTGATAAAGATTCTGACTAAGCACAGTATTAGTGCTAATTATGTAAGCCGAATAACCCTTAAACAAAACAGGTGAATACCAAACGACCACCGCCAAAATAAAGACAATTAATAAAAATATACTGATGAATAAAAAATATTTTACCTGATTAGTTCGGTTTGGTATTAGCATATTAATCTATTTAATTTTATTAATGACCTTTTGTAATAAAATATAAGGATTATATTTCAATAGATAAAATATAATTTTTAATTTATAAAAAAATTTTATCTTTGTCCTTTTAATCACTATATGATACATCCCTGTAGAAATATTAGCCAAGATAAAAGCTTTTTTTCTTTGCTTGGCTGAAAAATCATCTGTTTCAAAAGTCGGCTCAACAATCAAACCATCTCTATTAAAATGTCGCGTGTTGGTAAAATCTATTAAAAACCTGCCATTTTTCTTAATCCAATCCCATAAAAACGTTTTGGGATAAGGTACTAACATATTCCATTTGACCCCACCAGAAAGATTCAATGACTCAACGAACTTCAAACTCTTTTTGGTTGCTTTTATTGAATCATAAGGCAATCCAACAATTAAAAACCCTACTGTTTTTATTTGTTCAGCTTTTAATAAATTAACCGCTTTCTTTATATCATCTAATGTTTCGCCTTTATTAATAAATTCAAAAACATTTAGATCACCGCTCTCAATACCAATAGCTACATTATTACAACCAGCCTCTTTCATTTTAGCGACTAATTCTCGGTCTAACGAATCTGCCCTTAATCCATTAGGACATGCCCAAGGCAATTCTATATTTTCTTTAATAATCAAATTACAAATATCTATTGCTCTTTTTTTATCCAAAGTAAAATTATCATCTAAAATAACAAAATTCTTAATCTTATACTTTTTTTTCGCTATTTTTAATTCTCTGACAACTGATTCTGAAGAACGATATCTCCACTTAGAACCGCTCACTTTACTAACTGAACAATAAATACATTGATAAGGACAGCCTCGACTAGTTAACAAAGGATATCCTGTTTTTGACCAATTTAATCCTTCAAACAAAGAATAACCCGGAAAATTTATTTTATCAAGCTCTTGATTGTATCCTATTGGATTAACTAACCATTGATTATTGTCTTTATGAATCAAGCCAACTACATCTTTAACACTTTGGGATTGGTTAAATTTATTACAAAAATCAGTAAAACTTGATTCTGCTTCACCAATAAAACCATAATCAAATAAATCTTGGTTATGGTTTTTAAAAAAGCTAACTCCCATCAAGGTTATATGAGGACCACCTACCACAAAAACTGCTTTAGATTGTTGTTTTAAAAGACCAGCCAATTTTTTTACTTTAGCTAAATTAGACGACTTCATGCTAAATCCAATAATATCAGGCTTGAAATTTAATGTTTTCTCTATTAATTTTTTATCAGACCATTCAACTATATTTAAATCAAATATTCTTATCTGAAAATCAGACGACAAAGAACCTGCTAAATAAGCCAGTCCATTATGAATATATTTAGAAGTAGATTTCACCTCAATTAACAAAATCTTCATTAAAATATCTTTCAAACCATTATAAATATTTTTTTATCTAAATGACAATTATGCTATAAAAAGAAAAATTAAATTATATTTTAGATATAATCTCAAGATAATAATACTTTAATTATCTTGATTTTCAAGATAAAATCAAGTAATATATCAATAATGAAAATACTATTAATCAGACCGTTCTTTAGTGTGGAAAAGTTTTATTTTCCTAGATTCATTAATGAACCATTGGGTTTAGAATATTTAGCTGCTTACTTGAGAAATGATCATCAGGTAGAGATATTAGATGCCGTAGCTCAAGGATGGAATAAGTATTGGTTAGTTGAAGAAAATCCAGAAATGATTTATCAAGGTTTAAATCTAAAAGAAATAATTAAAAAAATTAATCAATCTCAACCAGAAGTTATTGGCATTACCTGGCTTTTTTCTACTCAAAATGACTGCGTTAATGCGACCATTAAAGCAATTAAACAAACCAATAAAAAAATAATCACTGTAGTTGGCGGACCTTATCCTTCAGCTAACTCAAAACAAATTCTTAAAGATAACCATCATCTAGATATAGTCATTTATGGAGAAGGAGAAATTACTTTTAAAGAATTATTGGATAAAGAAATAAAAGATTTAGAAAATATTCAAGGCATAGCTTTTAGGGAAAATGGCCAAATCAAGATTAATCCACCTAGACCATTAATTGAAAATCTTGACAAATTACCTTTACCAGCCAGAGATTTAGTTCCTTATCAAAATTATGCTAAACAAAACTTATATGCTTTTATTTATAATCGCTTGAACCGATGGGGAATTAATCCTCAAAAAAACAAAAGTCTAACTGACAAACTTAGCTCTCTTCCTTTTTTAGAAAAATTTTACTATCAACTACATAATCAAAAAAGAAAGAATGATTTATTACCTAAAGCTGATATTGTTAGCTCTCGAGGCTGTCCTAATCATTGTACTTTTTGTGCTATTCACAATATTTGGCAACATAAATGGAGAATGCACTCAGCTGAAAATGTCCTCCAAGAAATCGATTGGTTAGTCAATAATTATGGTATCAGACATATTAATTTTCAAGACGATAATTTTAATGCTTCGAAAAAAAGAACTATAGAAATTTGTCAAGGCCTGATTAAAAGAAAATACAATTTAACCATATTGGCTCCAGCCGGTGCTTTTATTCCTACTCTAGACGAAGAAATTCTAACATGGCTTAAAAAAGCGGGACTAAATAATTTACGTATGAGTATTGAGTCTGGTAATCAAGAAATACTAAATAAAATTATTAAAAAAAGAATAGACTTAAATCAAATCAAACCAATCGTTCAAATTTGTAAAAAATTAGGAATTAAAACTGAAGGAGCTTTTATGTTTGGCATACCTGGTGAAACCATTCAAACCATGCAAGACACTTTGAATTTTGCCCGAAAAATGAAATTCGATAGAATTAAAAAATTTATTTTCCAACCATTTCCTAATACCGAATTATATGATATCTGTGTTAAAAACAATTATTTAACTAAAGACTATGATCCTAGAAAAATTTATGTAACTGGTAATAAGTGTTACGTCAAAACCGAAGAATTTTCGCCTGAAGATGTGATTAAAATCGCTCGGAATTAAAGAAACTTTTTATACCAATTAAGAGTTTGCTCTACTTGCTCTTTAAGAGAAAAATTATTTTTAATTCTTTGATAGCCAGCATCCCCAAACTGTTTAGTTTTTTGAGGATTTTTTAATAAATCAATAATTTTCTCAGCCAATAATTCTATATTTAAAGGATTAATAATATAACCAGTTTTATTATCAAGAATAATTTCTGGAGTACCGCCAAAACACGTTCCAATTACTGGTTTTCTTGCTGCTCCAGCTTCAATATTAAATAAATTAAATGGATCACCATAAATAGAAGGAGTAACACAAATATCAGAAGCAAAAAATGCTTTTTTAATATCACTTCTATTAAGCCAATTAGTAAATTTCACATTATTGTCTATATTAAGCTCTTTTGTTAATTGAATCATCTTTTGAGCATACTGATCTTTTGTTCCAATCACTAATAAAATGGCGTTTGGTATATCTTTTACTACCAATTTCATTGCTTTCAAAATAACCTCACCTCCCTTAGCACCACTTAACCTACCACCAAATAAGATTATTTTTTTATTTTCAAGACTATAATTATTTTTAAATTCTTCAATTTCTTTTAAACTAGATTTCCAATCATTAACTTCAATTGCGTTATAAATAGTGACTACATTTTTTATTCCATTTACCCTTAAAGCCTCTTTTAAAAAATCACTAATACTAAAAATCTTATCTATATCTTTTAAATAACGATAAATTACTATATTACGAAAAGGATTATATCTTTTTTTAGCTTGACTGATTTGATCTTTAATACTTACTCTATAAATAGATTTTCCTTCCTTCGGCATTAATTTTCCATAATTAAATAACATTGCATCATGAGCGGTTAAAAATACAGCCGGACAATATTTTTTAGCAATTTTGAAACAATAATAAGAAAGATACTGATGAATATGATGAAAATGACAAACATCTGGTTTTATTTCTTTTATTATTTTTTCAACTTTCGAAATAACTTGAGGATTATAAAGACTCAAATAAGAGCGCCAACGTGAGTGATAATCAGAATAAATTCGAAAAATTTTTAAGCCATTATACTCCTCTTTTCCTTCTTTTGATTTATCTTGAACACTAGTAATTATAAAAACATCTTGTCCCTTCTTTAATAGCCCCTGAGCTAAATTATAAGCGACTATTGAAGCACCAGTATAAGTAATTGGTGGAAAATCATCTAATAAAATTAAAATTTTCATTTTTGTTTTAAAATAGCCATTAAAAAATGGAGTGGACTCATAGGAATATTCTGAATTTGGTAGCAATAATGAGTACAATAACATTTTTTATTAGATATATCTTTTCTTTGTTTCTTAGCTTTTTTTGAATGCCAAATCTTTGAAAAATCACAATTAGAATCTTTTAGATTCCCTATAGTTGGTAAAAGTTCACAATTATAAACATTGCCCGTTGCATCAATAACTGGCATAAATGAAGAAACACGACAAGGAATTAATTGTTTCTTTTCTTTTAGTATATCTGTGGTAATTTTATGATAATATGAATACATTACTTTGTGATATTTGTTATTATTAATATTTTTACTTTTTAATATATATTTTATCAACTGCTGGTATTTATCTAGGGATGGAGCTTGAACATTCTTTTGATTATAGCAACCCCTTATTAATTCTAATGTATGGAATTGAATATTAAAATTTTTATCTACAAAATTAATAATCTCGGGAATATTATCTTCATTCTTATTAGAAATTGTGGTATTAATACTAATCTTTAATTGTAAATATTTTTTACGAAGTTGATCAAGTTCTTTATATGTTTCTAGCATTTTATCGAAAGTACCTTTAATTCCTCTAATATGATCGTGAATTTCTCTCGTACCATCTAAAGATAAAACTATTTTAAGTGTTACCTGACATGATTCTAGTATCTTTTTAGTTGAATCAACGATTTTATCTGTTAATAAACAGTTAGTTGGAATGCTAATTTTACGAACCCCATTATTTTTATAAAAAATCTGACAAATTTCAGGTAAATCATTTCGTAAAAATGGCTCTCCTCCCCCAATACTCAAATTTGGTATAGGTCCTATTGTTTTTGTAAGTTTTTCTATTTCATCAAGAGACAACTCATTACTTGCTTTATTTATTCTCTTCCAATTAAAACACATTAAACACCTAGCATTACACTTATCGGTAATCTGAAAAAACAAACCAAAAAGAGGTTTGTTCCTTTTAAATAAGGAATAGAAATAAAATTTACTGATTGGCCAATAATTTCTAATTATCTTAATTTTGTCTAAAATTTTCATAATTTAATCTAAATTGAAAAGCTGATGTAATTGATTATCCTTCACTTTCCTAAAATTATTAATTTTTCTTCTTTGTATAATAATATTCGGTAAATAAAAAATAATCCAAAGCCAACTTAACAAAGCAGGACCAATACGTTCTGGATGAGAACGGCAGTCACTAAGAGTAAAACGTATATTAGCTGGTAAATACCTAATTAAACTCTTAAATTCATAATTCCTTAACATTAAAAGAAGTCTATTGCGTATCCAATAATAAACTCTTTTTTTACCAATGGTCTGATTAACTGTTTTACTTAACGAATGATAACTAATAATTACAGGGTAATACATAACTTTATAACCAGCTATGTTTAATAATAATGATAAATCAGTATCTTCATAACCATGATAATAAAGACTGCAAAAACCTCCAACTTGATCAAGTGCTTTTCGACGAATAATTGATGAAGCGGTACAAGCATATAAAACACGTCTAATTTTATTGTATTTTTTATGAACATCTAATTCTCCAAATCCGATATCATAACCTTTGCCCCTAAAATACATACTTCCACCAGCTGCAGCTATTTTTTTAGGATTATCAAGAAATAAAATTTTTCCAACAGCCTGACCAATTATTTGATTTGATTCCATCAACTCTACCATTTTTGTAAGCCAATCAGAAGACAAAGTAGCATCATTGTCCATTGTAACTATATATTTTGCTTTACTTATTTTAATGCCTACATTACGCGTTTTAGTTGGTCCAAGATTTTTTTTATTTTCAACTATAGTAATATCTGGATATTTATTCCTTAAAAAAGACACTGAATCATCTAATGAACAATCATCAACTAATATAATTTGAAAGTTAAAATAAGACAACGCTTGCAAAGAATCTATGCATTTAACTGTAAGTTTTTTGTTGTTATAAGCGCAAACAACAATATCAACGCTAGGATAATTAGCCTTCATATTTTGTTAATATATATAATAAATAATATCATCTTTTAAAAATATTTCTTAAATAGAAAAACTGTTAAAAAAGTGGAAAATATTCTAGTAATTAAAACGCCAATAACCGCTCCCCAGATTCCGTATAAAGGAATAAAGATAAAAAATAAAACGGCTCGAACCAAAGGAACAATAATCCTCATTTGATAAATTTGCTTAGTCATCATTTTAGCCATAAAAACCGCACTACCCATTGAAAAAGGCAAAGGAATAATTGATAAAGCGATTACTTGAGAATAAAAGACTGAAGCTAAATACTTAGGGAAAAAAATCTTGAAAATAAAAGGAGCTAAGCTAATATAAATTAAAACCAAAACACTCACTATCAGGGTCAAATAAAACATTTTTCTAAACAAAGTCGTCCTAATTTCTTCCTTGGCCCGAAAAGAAAATTTTGGGAAAGCCAAAGAACTAATATTTTTTAGAAAAAGATTAATTTGATTAGGAATCAAAAAAGCAAAAGAATAAACAGCTAATTCTACAGCACCTAAATAATGGAAAAGAAGTATTTTATCCAAAGCAATGGTTAAAGTATCAATTATCCCAGAAAAACTTAGCTTTTTACCATAAGAAATAGTTTTAGGATCTTCTTGAGAATTAGGTAAAAATCTTGCTTTAGTTCTCATAAAAAAGAAAAAACGCAATGAAGTCCTAGAAAGAAAATAAACACCAATAATCAAGGGAAGAATTATAAAAATAGGCTTATCTACTAAAAAGCTCTTAATTAAAAATAGAGTTAACAGCATTATTATCCCAGCTACTACTTGAGTAACAGACTCATATTTAACCTTAACATTAAATAATTTTCTTCCAGTTAAAAAGCCAGTATAAACCAAAGAAGCATTAAATAAAGATAAAAATAAGGCAACTACTAAAAAGACCAAAGGAAAATTAGTATTGCCTTGAAAAAAATAATATCCCGCTATAATTAAAGCAGATAAGCTACTTAGTAGACCCCATTTCAACTTAGTTTTAAAACTATGAATAAAAGAACCTTCAAATCCTCGAGCTACTGCTTGAGTCACAGCTGTTTCTATTTCTGGAAGAGAAAATATAGAAATAATGCCTATTAATGAAAGAACGTATTGATAATTCCCGTAAATATCCCTATCAATCCAATTTGCCCAAGCTAAAGCAACTGTAAAAGCAATTGCTATATTTACTACTCTGCCTATTATTAAATAAAACTCGCCTTTAATTAAATAAAAAAGATCAATTTTTAAATATTTCTGCAATTTATAAATAATATTTATCGTTAATTGTTTCATTTATCCAGAATTCATTAATTAGAAAATTATCATCCCAAAAAGCCACTTCGTGAATTCCATGCGTTTTAATTAAAAATTTAATTTCATTAATCTATACTTTAATCTATCTTAATATTCAATATCATTCTTAGTAGCAATCAAATCAACATTGGCTACATAATCAAGAATGCTTAATTCCTCAATAAATTTCTCTATTTTAATATTATTCAAAAATTCAACATTAAAAGTAAAATTCATAATTTTACCTTCTTGTTGCGTGTTAACACTTAATAAATCGTTAAATTTTAGATATTTTTTAAAAATAGGTTCATAAATATCATCATGGGTTTTTTCTTTGTTTAAAGAAAAAGTTAATACATAATCATGTTTGCGAATAGAACCAAAATTAATTTTATCTAAAAAATAAATAATTAATGAAATCATAATGGTGGCAATAATACCAATATTATAACCGCCAGTTCCTACAGCCATACCAACAATCAAGCTAAAAAGAATGAAAGAAACATCTTTTGGGTCTTTAATAGCTGTTCTAAATCGAATAATCGTAAAAGCGCCTAATAATGCAACTGCTCTGATCAATACATTACCAATGACCATCATAATCACTGAAGATAAAGTGCACAAAATAACTAATCCAACAACAAATGTTTGTGAATAAGACAATCCTTTATGTGTTTTTTGATAAATCCAAGAAATAATTAAAGCCAAAGCAAAAGATATGATAATATTAAAAATTATTACATTAATACCTATAGTCATACCTTGATTAACAGATAAAAAATCAAACATATTTATAATATTTATGGCATACTTCTAAAGACTTACAGTACTTAGAAAACGCCACTCTATTTAATTGATATTTTTGAATAATAAAATGAAACCAATTCGGAATTGTATTATCATATTTTAATTCCATTATTACGTCCCCAGATAAAACATCTATCCTATTATCAAGAAAATCCAATCGGTTGATTGGATATGCTTCAATATCACTATCAAATGTTATTCTAAATCTATTATTAACACGGCTCATCAGCGGCTTTCTTTTATATATTACCATAATTTTTGGCGTCATGCAATTATATTTTTTCATCCATAAAAATTCTTTCCAGACATCATGTTCTTGAGTTGATAATTGTTTATTAGAAAAAATTAATGGATTATCAGATAAAATATTTAAATAATCTTTATAATCAATCATAAACCTATCTTTTAAAATAATCATATCACTTTTACGTTTTATTTCAACAAAAATTTTAATATCTGGAGTTAAAGTAGTTGTATAAGTTCGTAAACGAAGTTTTTTGCGAGTTTTTATTCCAGCTAATTTTTCGTGATAACAACCAAGACCTTCTGAATCAAAATACAAACTGCTAACTTGATAAGATTTTTCTGACTTATTAGCAATAAAAGAATCCCATTCCATATAATTAAGTAAGTCAGTTGTTATTTTATCAACTAAAAAACTTGGTATGCGATACTTAAATTCAAAGCGTCTGAATTTAAGTTTTGTAACTAAATTATTTAATTTGTTGATTTTCTTAATCATAAAAATTTGAAAATAAATTAAACAAACCGATTGGAACGATTTCTAATTGTTTATTCAATACTGCATTTACTACTCCTGTATAGCCACCATTAATCAAAGCAGAATTTTGTTGATTATCAACAAGTAAAAAATTATCTTGCTCTAAATTTTGAAAAAGAGGTTCTTGGTTAAAATTACTTTCACCATTATAACCGTTCTGAATATTACTATAAGAAACAGTAATATTTGATTTTTCATCTAAATTAATTGATTTATCATTATTCCATATCACAGTATTAATTACAATTGGCCAAGCTCCGCCAAATACCGGTTTTTTTTCATAAACTGATATTCCAATTTTATTATTAACAATTACATTATTAATTATTTTTACTTTTGAATTATCTTTTACGGCTATTCCTATATCGCAATCTGAAAATAGATTATTAAAAATAATTGTAGTTTCTTTGGAATCTTCCCCAATACTCAAACATTTATCTGGAGAATTTTTGAATCTATTATTAAAAATAATTAAATCTTTTGATCCTGAAAGATCTAAGCCATCTCCGTTTATATTTGTTTTTTGTCCATTATTTATAAAATAATTATTCACTGCTATACCAGTAACCCAATCCAAATCAAGACCGTCAAATTTATTTTTATTAAAAATATTATTTTTAATTTCTACTTTACCATTTTTTATATTCAACCCATCATCACCATTAGCTAATTGAAATTGGCTATTTTGAATAATAGCATCAGCATAATGAATAGCTAATTGACCACTATAAAAAACACCATTAATATACGCTTCACCACCGCCTTCAAATAAACAGTATTCGAAAATACTTTTTTTTGCGTGTGGACCCAAAACTCCAAATACTCCCCAAGAAACATTTTTATCTTGCCCAACTATTTTAATTGGGTTTTTTCTACTTCCTCTTGCTAAAACAGGACTATAAGAAATTAGAGATACTTCTGGAGCAAAATATAAATTTACTCCAGCTTCTATCTTTAAAGAATAATTCTTAGGAATAATAATTGTCTGATTAATATTATAAGAACCGCTTCTTAAAATTATCTCTTTCTTGTTTTTATTTACAATAAAAAATGGATATTTATTTAGGAAATCATCTATATTTTTATTGATATCAAAAAAATTGGTAAGAATTTTTTCATTCACAATTCGTTTAATAATACCATCCTTTTTTAACTTCTTCCCTGTAATTGCATTTTTAATAACAAATTTAATTTTATCTACCTGCCAATTTGACGCGCTATTTTTGTTATTTCTTGAAACAAGAAAAAAGCGATGATTAGTTAATTCTAATTGATACGAATCAGACGAAGAAATATCCGCTATTTTTCTATTAGTAAACAACAAAGCATCTATATTGTTTTGACTAATAAGTTCTTTGTTATTATCCGAGTTGAGCGCGATTTTTGTCAATAATTTATCTTCTGAATCTAAGACTTGATTAAAATTTTTGTCATAATATAATAGATAATCATCAGAAGATTTAATCGTATCATTAAACGGTATAACTAAATTTTCTAATAATAATTCACTAAAATTATCAACTTTAATATCAAAAACAGATAAAATATTCTGTTGGTTTAAATTATTATAATCTTCACTTAAATCAACTCTTATTTCAATAAAGACCCTGTGTTTTTTTAATGTTTCCTTTATTTCTTTAAAGTTTTTGACTAACAATACCCTTGATTCTTCAATTAAATTATCAGCCCACTTATTAGTATAAACTTTCATTCTATCTTGATATAAAGCCGGTTTAATTTGTATATATGCTTGATCATAAAAATTTAAATCATCCTCTAAATTACCTTTGTCAACAACATATTGCCAAAGCCGTTTATTCCTTTCATGCATATATTCTGGACTAGATAAAATTCTATCAATTAAAATACTATACTCTCCATCAATCATTTCATCAAAATCGGAAATATGAACATCCCATGGGATAAATAAAAATTTTCCTGAAGTATTATTAAAATACAACCTTAAATTACCCGGTGCTTGATGATTACTACTAACCAAGTTTTGATGAACAAGCCAGTTAAAGAAATTATCTTTATCTACTAAATCAAAAATAGATTCATAAAAAATCTCATCATTTGCACTATTGACCAAATCAAACAATTTATCAATCTCACTAAAACTATTATAAGACAATAACTCATCTTGATTTTTTTTATCCCATGCTCCTAAGATATTCCATGCAATATTTTCTGAATTCTGGCTAAACCAAATAACTGAATCTACGTTACTATATAAATTAGCCGAATCAGGCACTCTCCATTTGGTTAACATTTCCTGTCCCCAATTTTCAATAACAAAATACAAACCATTATTTCTACCATTGATTTTTAATGTAGCAAAACTATTTGGCGGGTAATAAAGACCTAATTTATCTGCCCGATAATTATTTAATGGCTCAACAATAAATTTTCTGTCATCAGCTATAATAAAACTTAAACGTCTGAACCCATTAAATAAATCATTTTTATTGAATTTGATTAAATATGACTTTTTGGATGATTCCCAATGAACGGATTTATCACCACGATATCTAACATCTACATTATATTCTCTGCCATTGGCCCAAAATTTCGCAGGAACATATTTTTTATTAATATAAACCTCCCCCGCCCCAAATCCTAATGGCAAACTTGCGTTAATTTTTTTAATATCTTCCGGATTAATATAAAGTTCATAAACCGGCAATTCTGATTTCTTAAAATAATAAGGTAAATAAAAAACATCACTTATTTTCCTAACGCTCCTTATAATTGGCAATAACTTAACTAAATAAGGACGGCTTCTCAAAAATTGAACCTGTTTTTCTGGACTAAATACTTTATAGAAAACAAAATGAAAACTTCCTAAAATAATAGATATTAAAATAAATAAAGACAAAACCACCAATACTCGGCGATCATACCTCAAACGAAACCAAATTCTTTTAATTATTTTCATATTGCAAAATTTTACGCTTCTATTTTTTAAACTTACTGATTAAACATTTTGAACAAATGATATTTCTATAAAATCTTTAAATCTTGAAATCATATAACATTTTTTTAACAGCAATATAAACATCATCAACTTCAATATCCTTAATGCACTTTAAATGTCTTTCTTTGCAATAACTAGGTGCTGACATAATAAAAGAACAAGGACCACACGCTACTGACTTTTGAATAATTACAAACTTCCCGCTTGGTCGTTGACTTCTCATTTCACAAGGCCCAGCAATATCCATCACTGGTATTCCTACTGCATCAGCTATGTATAAAGACCCAGTATCAACGCTTATAAATAACTTAAAGTATTTAAATAAAGCTGGAACTTCTGATAAAGAAAAAGATTGACTAGCATCAATAGCTCTATTTTTCATAAAATTCTGTGTTTTTAAAATAAGTTTTCCTTCTTTGCGTGAACCAACAAAAATTACTTTTGCTTTAAGCTCTTCAATTAATTTATCGGTCAATTGTGCAAATTTTTCTAAAGGCCATTCTTTTAATTTATTTCCAGCCGCTACTGAAATTCCAACTAAAAAATCGCTTGTCTTTAACTCATGCTTCTCTAAAAATCGGGAAGCTTTTTCTTTTTCTTTTAAATTAACAAAAATTTCTTTTTTTGGATTAGTTTTTTTAATTCCAATAAATTTTAGTAAATTTAAATAATGTTTTAATGCTAGAGTATGCCTCTTATATTCCAAACGATAATTATTAAAAACAGAAAGAAGTTTTGCTCCTCGAGTAGAATATTTTGAGGTCGTCGTTACGCGATTAGGAATCCCAGCCAAAAAAGGAATTGAACTATTCAAAATCCCAGGTATTAAGCTAAAACTCCAATTAAATTTTCTTTTCTTAATTTCTCTAATTAACCTCAACGCTCCGCTTATCCTGTAGTATTTTTTTTCATCAAATAAAATAACTTCATTAATATATGGATTATTAACTAGAATATCTTTAGTTAATGGAATAACAAGGACGCTTAAAAAGCTTTTTGGATAATGTTTTTTAATCTCACGAAAAACCGGTGTACTACAAACTAAATCACCAATTTTAGCCGTTTGAATAACTAAAATCTTTAATTTTTTTTGACTTCTGAATTTATTTATAAATGTGATAAAATAAAAAATGGGCGACAATAAAAAATTATATACAACAAAAAATATATTTTCTAAATAATGTCTTGTGAATTTAACCATAAATAATCACTATTAAAAATAATTCCTTATATTTTCCGAGCTACCAAATAATATCCAGAAGCCATAATATTAGTTTCTAATTGTTCTTTTCTAATATCACCATATTCTTTAGTGATTATAAAAGAGAACCAAGAAACAATCTTCGCTTTAAGAAAAAATAATAATTTTAAGGGTTTAAATCCTAAAATTTCACATTGATAACCTATTCTCTGTAATAAAACAGCTAATGTTGTTAAAGTATTGACTTCTTCTTTTAATTCAATAATTTGCCAATCCTTAAATAAATATTTCAAGCCATATTTAGTATATCTATAATAATCATTAGGAACATCGTGAAGCGGAAATATAAATCTAGTGCTTAAAATCAATTTGCCGCCTAGTTTTAAAACCCGCTTCATTTCAGAAATAGCCAAATGAGGTGAATGAAGGTGTTCTAAAACTTCAGTACATAAAACATTATCAAATTTTTCATCTTTAAAAGGTAATTGATGAGCATCAGCGACAATATCCACGCCTTGTCCAGTATGAATATCTAAACCAACCCTATTTGGAAAGTATTTAGCGTAAGGAGAATTAGAACAGCCAATATCCAGAGTTAATTTACGACTTTGATATTTCCGAATAAAAAGGTCTAATTTTTGACGAGTAATTTTGGAAGTTAATCCTGTTTTTTTGATAATTTTATTGATCATTAATTTAAAAAACTAATAATTCTTTTGGTTCTTTTTCTCCAAGTGTATTTCTGAACATCTTGATATGCTTGTATTGAAATTTTAGCAGAAAAATCGGCTTCTTTCAACGCTCGCTTAATACCTTTTGATAATTCCTGCGAATTGTCCGACCCAACTAAAACAGCATTACTTTTATTTAAAACCTCCTTTAAAGAAGGCAAATCAGAGGCAACAATCGGCCTTTGACTTGTCATATATTCAAACATCTTCATTGGCGAAGTCCAATATTGAGAAATTTTCTCTTTAGCTGAATTAGGTAAAATTAAAACATCAGCTGCTTTAAGATAATAAGGTATTTTTGAATATGGCTGATGGCCTAAAATTAAAATATTATCAAAACTCTTATTTTCTTCCTTAAATATTTTTATGTCTTTCTCTGTTCCACCAACAAAAACAATTAATATGTTTTTATCTAAAAATTTAGCTGTATCAGCTAATATTTGAACACCTTTCCATTTATAAAAATGTCCAGTATAAAGAACTATTTTTTTATCTAAAGGTAAATTTAATTTCTTTCTACATTCTTCTTTTGAAATATCTATATCAAATTTCTCTAAATCTATTCCATCTGGCGTAACTAAAATCTTATCGTTATTTATCCCTTTTTTTATAAAAGAATCTTTAATACCTTGAGTAATTACCATAATTGCCTTAGCTTTTTTGAAAATCCATTTATAAATGAAAAAATTTCTTGGAACAGTATGCATTTCATAAACAATATTTTTCTTAAATAATCCTAAAAAGAATAAAATTAATGGACTACGAGAATAAATAATATCTGCTTTTGCGAATAATAAATAGAAAAAAACAAAAAAAGAAAAACTAATACTTTGAATCCAAAAACCAAAAGGTAAACCAATTAAATCAACTGAAGGAATTTTTTTAATTTCAAAGCTTTTCTCCATTCCATAATATTTAAGAACATCTTCTTTTAAATGATTTAATCGCCAAGGAACTACTAATTCTGTTTGATGACCAGACAACACAAAAGACTCACACATTTTCATTATTTGAATTCCATGCGCTTTCTCTGTTGGTATTCTTATATTAGCTAAATAAATTATTTTCATTTTATTTCCATTGCTGATACCATTGCTGAAACATTAGCAAGGTCCAAAGCTTTTTCCTATAATCAGCTTTCTTATTTAAATGCTCATCTAATATTTTTTTAATCTCTAAATAATTAAAAATTCCTTGTTTTTTAATAGTTTGTTCATTTAACAAATTAAAAGTAAAATCTTTTAATTCATTAGTGATCCATTTGGCAACTGGAAGACCAAAC
>CAZAVD010000010.1:0-23102 GCA_964488715.1 uncultured Gammaproteobacteria bacterium
TTGAAGAGTCTTTATTATTTTTAGCTCATTTTTATGAAGTAGAAGTAGATAATACTACAAAATCTTTATCAACTGCAATTGAACCAGCTTTATTAATTTTTATTGGTTTAGTTGTTGCGTTTTTAGCTTTATCTATTATTACTCCAATATATAAAATTACTGGTAATGTAAGGAGATGAGTATGCGTGGTTTTACTTTAATTGAATTATTAATTACTATTTCAATAACTGTTGTTTTAGCTGTAGCTGCTATGCCGATTTATAGCAAATTTCAAGTTCATAGTCAGATTAATGAAAGTACTTCTTTGATTATTCAAACTTTACGCACAGCTAAACAAAGAAGTGAAGTAAGATTAAATAATTCTAGTCATGGTGTTTGGTTTTCATCTAATGAATTTGTTTTATATCAAGGTAATTCTTATTCTAGTCGTGATACAGATTATGATAGAAGACAAGAAGTTGATCCATCAATTATTATTTCAACAACTTTATCTGGAGGCGAAATAAATTTTTCAAAAAGTTTTGGCGAGCCAGATAATATTGGCACAATAACCTTAACTCATGATATTGGCGAAGAACGCATAATTAATATTAATAGTTTGGGAATAATTGAGGAAGAGTAGGACTTTAGGGTCTCTCCCCCTTTTGAAGGGGGAGACTAAGAGGGGGTTAATAAAAAAAATATTAAATAAATAAAAGAATTACATAATTAATTACGTAATTCTTTTTATTTTGGTATGTTCCTGGAACATATCTTTCTTTATTAAATCAAACAAAAACATATCCCAAAATCACAAAAAATGATATAATATATATATGAATAATAATTCGTATCATTCGCGTCGCTATCAAAACGGTCAAGGGATATTAGAGATAATAATCGCTATGGCAATTTTTAGTTTGATTGTAGCCAGTATGGCTACTTTAGTTTTAGGTGGTTTATCAACAATGACTCAAGGAGGTCAACAAACTGAAGCAGAAGCTTTAGCTCAACAAGGTATTGAAGCAGTTAGGGCTGTCCGTAATAGAGATTGGGATAGTTTAAATTGTACAACTTGTGTGGCTTCAATTAGTGGTGGGGAATGGACTTTAAGCAGTGCTTCAAGTGAAACTATTGGAACATATTCTCGTACAATTAATATTTCAGATGTATATAGAGATGGAAGTAATAATATTGCAGAATCTGGAACCTTAGATAATTATGCAAAATTAGTTGAAGTTGAAGTTAGTTGGATGATACGGGAAGGTATTACTAATAGTGTTAAGCGCACAGAATATTTAACTAATTGGTGGTATGAGACTGGAGGAGAATGTTTAGATATTGATACAGCATTAGCTTGTTTTGATAGTAGTAATAGTAATAAAGATTTGATTAATTTAACTTTAACAAATAACTGTGGAACAGATTCAACCATACTTAGTACAACGCCAACATGGAATAATGTTAAAAATATTGAAACAGTTACTATTGATGCAACAGATAGGTGGGATTGGCAGTGTAATTGGAATTGTACACCATTACCTAGACAAGATTCAGATATAGAGTTGGATTTTGGAGATAATGATTTAACAATTGCAACTGGAGCTACAGTAAATGTAGATAAATTTGGTTGGAGTGGTAGTATGTCTGGAGCTGCGGTTTCTTTACTTTTTACTTTTGAAGATGAAACTATTGCAGAAACAGTCTCATTTTATCCGCCAGATTGCGGAGTAGCAACTTGTGCAGCATATTGTCAAAATCTTGGTGGGTATAGCACAGGTTCTTGTCGCGGGACTACGCAGGCTTGTATTAATAATTCAGAAATTTATGAATCAGGTGGTGATAGCTATTGTATTGATGGCCCATCTGCAGACACTTGTTGTTGTTTGCCATCTGGAGATATTATTTTACCAGATAATATAACAGATTTAGCAGTTTCAAATGCTACACCAACTTCAACTGATTTAAGTTGGACAGCTCCAGGTGATGATGGTAGTTCTGGTACAGCTACAAGTTATGATGTTCGTTATTCAACTTCTATAATTACAGCTGGAAATTGGAATTCTGCTACTCAAGCTAATGATGAGCCAACTCCATCTGTTGCTGGATCATCTGAATCAATGAAGGTCGCTGGTCTTAATTCTGGCACTCTTTACTATTTTGCAATTAAAACATCTGATGAAGTGTCAAATGAATCTGGGTTATCAAACATAGTAAGTTTAAGTACTTTGTCTTTAACAACAATATTTCACGAAACTTTCCCAAGTGCTGACAGCGCTTGGAATGGATCTGGCGACACAGCTCAAGACGAATCTGGCTGGTCTGTTATTCAAGGCAATGGAGATAATAACGATATACAAATATCTGATGAAGATACGAGTGCATCACCATCTGGTGGAAATCATTTAACTTTTGAAGATTGTGATGAGGGTTTTTATACTCCAGAAAGCTATGATATATCATATGTTGGTATTGATTTGTCTAGTTATACCAGTATAACTATTGAATATTATTGGCAATCAGATGACACAGATGCAGGGGAAGGTTTGCGTGTTGCATATTCTACAGATTCAATTAATGGTATTGATGGAACATGGACACAAATTGCTGAATATTTAAACCCAACTGATGATGCTTGGACAATAGAAACATACAGTTTGTCAGATGTAGATGCTGTGTCAACATTTAAACTTAGATTTTCTTCTAAAAGTAATAAGACAAATGAACATGTATTTGTTGATGATATAAAAATACAAGGATATTAATATTTATGAACAACAAAGCGTTCACACTTATAGAGACTTTAATATATATTGCTATTTTAGGAATAGTAATTTCTGGTTTTATTGTTTTTGCTTTTTCAATTTCTGATTCAAGAAATAAAAATTATGTTGTGCAAGAAGTTCAAGCTAATGCGCGCACAGCTTTAAATTTAATTTCACAAAATATTTTAAAATCTAATGGTGTGAATAATATTAATGATTCAATTTTAGAATTATCAATGTCAGATTCAGGAGATGATCCGACTATAATTAATTTAAATAATAATATATTATATATAAAACAAGGATCAGCCGATGCTGTTGCTGTTACTAGTAATGAAGTTAAAATAACTAATTTAGTTTTTACAGATTTAACTTCAACAAGTGATAAAGAAAATATTAAAATAGAATTAACTATGGAATTTAATAGCACAAGCACTGATCCTGATTTTATTTACACACAAAGCTGGGAAACAGCTGTAAATTTAAGACAATAATTTTTATTTGATTTAAATACATGAATAAAAAATCTAAATCAATTATAATTTTTGAAAATATTCCAGTTAGAAGGCATTGGGATGAAGAAAAGCAGGAATGGTATTTTTCTGTTATTGATGTTATTTCTGTTTTAACAGATAGTGTGAACCCAAGAAATTATTGGAAAGTATTAAAGAATAGATTAAATAAAGAAGGAAGTGAGTTGGTTACAAAATGTAACCAACTGAAAATGCTATCTGCTGATGGTAAAAAATATAAAACAGATTGTTTGTCAACAGAGAACATTCTTCGTTTAGTTCAATCTATTCCTAGTAAAAAAGCAGAACCTGTTAAAATGTGGCTAGCTAAAGTTGGCAATGAGAGAATTAATGAGACTTATGATCCAGAACTTGCTATTCAAAGGGCACTTTTGACATATTTAAAAAAAGGATATACAAAAGAATGGGTAGATCAAAGATTAAAAACAATTGAAATCAGAAAAGAATTAACAAATGAGTGGGAGAAATGTAATGTAAAAGAAGGTTTGGAATTTGCGATTTTAACTGATGAGATTACTAAAGCATGGACAGATGGTTTAACAACTAGAAAATATAAGAAATTTAAAGAACTAACTAAAGAAAATTTGCGTGATAATATGACTAATTTGGAATTAGTTTTAAATATGTTGGCAGAAGTTTCTACAACAGAAATTTCTAAAGAAAAAAACCCAGAAACTTTTGAGCAAAACAAAAAAGTAGCTAGACAAGGCGGAGAGGTTGCTGGCAATGCTAGAAAAGATATTGAAAAGAAAACTGGAAAAAAAGTTATTACAAATAAAAATGCAAAAAGTCTTAAAATAGGTAAAAAAATAAAATCAAACCAAAAAGGCGTTGCTGCGTTATTGACTATAGTCATAATCGCAGCAGCTACATTAATTATGGCATTAAATTCATCTTTGCTTGGTTTAGGTGAACTTGATTTAGGTTATACAAAACAAAAAGGCGGAGAAGCATCATCAATTGCTGATGCTTGTATTGAAGAATCTTTGCGCAGATTAAGATTAGATTCAAATTATTCTGGAGGCTCGTTGAATATTAATGATAATTCGTGTATAATTAACATACAATCTTCTGGTAACAATAGAACAATAACTACTACAAGTACAGTAGATATTTATCATAAAAAAATAAAAGTTGAAGCCACACTTTCTGGAAGTAATACTGCTATTAATTCGTGGCAAGAAATTTCAGAATAATATTTTTTAAGCCCATGCTCGGACTAAACAAAAAAAATATTGGCATAGACATTGCTGATAACACAATTGAGGTTGCTGAAATAAAAGGCAATAAGATTTTGAATTTGTCTAGAATTAAAATTCCATCTGGAATTGTGCAACACAATCAGATTAAAGATGAAGAAAAATTAATATTAGCAATTAAAAAAGTTTTAGAAAATAATAAACCAAAACCAATCAAAGCTAAAGAAATAATTTTTAAATTACAAGAATCTCAATCTTTTGTTTTTACTATTAAAATTGAGAATAAAAATAAATTACAAGAAACTTTAAAGCAAGAAATAAAAAATAATGTTCCTCTTGAAAAAGATGATTTAGTATATAATTATAAAATAATTAACAAAAATAAAAATAATACAGAAATTTTAATAATAGCAGTTAGTCGTGAAGTTTTAAAAAATTGGCATGATTTTTTTAAAAAATTAAAAATTAAAATTAAATATTTTGACATAGAAGCATTTGCTAATTATAGGGCTTTGTTTAACAAATCAAACAAAGAACCAATTTGTATTGTAGATATTGGTTCACAAACAACAAGTATTGCTTTGTTTAATAAAAATGGATTGTGTTATTCTTATAATATACAAAAAGCTGGTCAATCTTTTACTAAAGATATTGCCAATAAATTAAATATAGATTTAGCTAAAGCTGAAGAAAAAAAAATAGCTAGTAATTTACAAAATAAAAATAAAATAGAAAAAATAATTATAGAATCTTTACAGCCAGTAATATCTGAAATTAATTCAAGTATAAAATATTTAGAATCTCAAAGTAAGCAAGAAATTAAGAAAATAATTTTAGTTGGTGGTTCGTCTCAATTAAAAGGTTTGTCAAAATATTTATCAGATAATTTAAAATTAGAAGTTAAAATTGGCAGCCCAGTATTGCGTTCAGGTAATATTAGACTAGTATATTTAGGAGTTATTGGTTCAGCTATGAAAATAAGTAAGCAAAATAAAAATCTGATATTTAAATTTAAAAAAACAGAAAAAACAGAAAAAAAAGTATTAATAAAAAAACAAGAAATTCCAATTGCGAATAATAATCCTAAAATAAAAATTTTATTTATTATTTTAATTTTAGGCATTGTTTTAATTGCTGGAGCTTTTTGGTATAGAAATTATAACAAATCAAAATTAGAAGAAGTTAAAAAACAAGCGCAAGAAGTTGAAATAATTATTCCAGACACAGATAAGCAAGAAACAGCCACTACTACTGCAGAAATTTATCTTTTAATTAAAGAAACACCAATTGGTTTTTTAAATGTACGAAAAGGGCCAGGCACTAGTTTTGAAATTATTACTCAAGTTAACCCAGGCAAAAAATATTTGCAAATAGATGAGGATATTAATTGGTATCAAATAGAAATTAATAAAGAATTAGAGGGCTGGATTTATGCTAAATATGTGGATAAACTAGAATAACTTTTTGTGGTATAATATAAATATAATAATTAAACATAATTTTATGAAAACAGGTTTTACTTTAGTCGAACTTTTAATTGTAATTGCAATTATTGCAATTATTGCTGCTGTGATTTTTGTGGCACTTGATCCTTTAACTAGATTTCAAGATTCTCGTGATTCAGCGCGATGGCAGGAATCTTCTGCATTAGCAAACGCTATTAACATTGATCAAATTGACAATGGAGGTGCTTATGCTTATGGTATTCGCTATGATGCTTCCAATGGAGCACTAGTAGCAGGAACAGCATATATGATTTCTAATGCTTCAACCACAAGTGGCTGTAATGCAACAGCTTGCAGTGCTGTAGCAGCATCTGATGATTGTGTAAATTTAAACGAATTAGTAAGAGAAGGATATTTAGGAGCTTTGCCTGTTAGCCCGAACGGAGATGGTTCTTGGTCTTCAACTTTAACTGGTTATGTTTTGCGCGCTACTTCAACTACTGGTTCTATTATGATTTCAGCTTGTGAGGCAGAGAATACAACTTCCATTTCAGTAACTAGATAAAAATAAATATTAAAAAAGAATTACATAAATTAATTATGTAATTCTTTTTATTTGCCTTAAAAAATTAAAACTGATAAAATTATTAATACCCCCCATAGGGGTGTGGACAACTTTAATAATTTTAAATTATAAAAAATTATGCCTTTACCAAATCACAAACAAAAAAGCTTAATTAGTCTTAAAAAAGCAAATAGTTTATTAGATAAAATTATTAAAATGACAAAAGATGATAAATATTGTGTTGATATTATGCAACACAATTTAGCTGTAGTTGGGCTTTTAAAATCTGCTCATCATATAATGATGGAAGGACATATGCAAACTTGTTTTAAAAAAGTATTTGAAGCTAAAAACAAAAAGCAACAGCAAAAAGTAATTGATGAAATTTTACAAATTACTAAACATTCTCCAAATTGTTTAATTAATAAAGTTAAAAGTTAATATATGCTCAAAAATATTTTTATTATTTTACTTTTTATTATCATTCTAGTAGTAGGCTGGTTGTTTTTATTTTCCAACAATACAGATGATAATATAGTTGAAAAAAAACATAAAAATAAAATTACTATATATAAATCTCCAACTTGTGGTTGTTGTATAAAATATACAGCATATTTAAAAGAGAAAGGATATGATATTAAAACTATAACAACACAAAATATGTCTGCTATAAAAAATCAGCACCAAATTCCATCAAATATGGAAAGCTGCCACACTGCAATTATTGATAATTATTTTGTTGAAGGTCATGTGCCTGTTGAAGCAGTTGAAAAATTATTAACTGAAAAACCAGATATTGATGGGATTAGTTTACCAGAAATGCCAGCTGGAACTCCTGGTATGCCAGGCACAAAGCAAGGTGATTGGCAAATTTATAGTTTAAAAAATAATCAAATTAGTGAATATATGTCTTTATAATTAATTTCACCCCGCTCCTCGCGAGAGGCGGGGTAAATAATTTTATGTTAAAAAAAATTTTTTTATCTTTATTAACTTTAATCATTATTTTTTCAGCAGGTTTTATGATCATTAATTTTCAAAAACAAAATTCTTTTGCTCATAAAAGTATGGATGAAAAACGCGAAGAGTTTGTTCAAGAAAAAAACACAATAATTTCTGAATTAATAACTCAAGGCAATTATACTTGCTGTCTGGATAAACCTTGCACATATTGCATTGAAAAAACTCCAGGTCATGGCGAGGGTGCAACCTGTAATTGTTTGGCAGATGTGGTTGAAGGCAGGCACCCTTGCGGGGAATGTATAGGTGAAATATTAGAAGGTCATGGAAATAAATATTTATCAAAATATTTTGCTCCAGCTATTGCAGAAGAAGTTGGCAAAGAACATTTAGAAACTTTGCAAATAATTATTAATCAAAAATATTCAATTATACAAGATACTTGTCAGATTGAACAAGAAGAATGTAATAAATAATTAATATAAAAAATATGCAAGAAAACATTAAACCTAAAAGTAGTTTCTTTTTTGGTATTATAACTGGCGTAGCAATAATTGCTGTTGTTGGTTTTTTCGTAATGATGGGAATGTATTTAAAACAGGACAAAGCAAAAAATACACCACAGCAAGTAGTTAATAATCAAGTCGAAGACAATCAGCCTGATCAGCCCGTATCTTTAGAAGCTTTAGAAATTAAAGACACAGACCATATTCGTGGCAACAAAAATGCTCAAATTACTATTGTCGAATATTCTGATTTTCAGTGTCCATACTGCTTAAGATTTCACGAAACAATGAAGCAAATTATAACAAATTATTCAGATGATGTTCGCTGGGTATATAGGCATTTTCCACTGGATTCAATTCATCCTGTGGCAAGAAAAGCCAGTGAAGCTTCAGAATGTGCAAATGATCAAGGAAAATTTTGGGAATATACAGATGAGGTTTTTGTCAATCAGTCAGGTTTAAGTTTAGAAAGTTTATCAACAATCGCAGCTAATATTAATTTAAATGTTAGTAAATTTAATTCTTGTCTTTCATCTGGCAAATATAGCGCCAAAGTAAATGCAAATTATAAAGAAGGAATTCAAATAGGCGTGCGTGGAACGCCAGGTAATTTTATTAACGGACAGTCAGTTCCAGGAGCAGTGCCTTATGAACAAATTTCAGCAATGATTGAAGATTTGTTATAATCAAAACAATGAATAAACTAAAAATTATTAGTTCAACAGTTCTAAGTTTTATATCAGCAACCTTAGGTTTAATTGGTTTGACTGGTTTTTGTTGTACACTTACAGGCGCAGCTGTTTTATCTTTTTTGGGGATTGCCTCTGTTAGTAGTTTTTTAATATATAATAATAAATGGTTATTGCTAATTTCTATAATTTTTTTGATCTTAGCTATTTTATATTTTATCAGATATAAAAAAAATAAAATTTGTAATTAAAAAATAATTTTATGCAAAAACCAACTACTATACTTTCTGAAGAACATCAAAACATTTTAAAAGTTATTAATGCTTTAAACAAAAAATGCCAGAATTTAGAAGCTAATAAAGAATTAGATAAAGATTTTTTTAATCAAGCAGTTGATTTTATTCAAAATTATGCTGACAAGTTCCACCATGCTAAAGAAGAAGATATTTTATTTAAAACAATTAATGAAAATGAAGAATGTATGCATTGCAATCCAGTTGAGCAAATGATTCATGAACATGATCTTGGCCGTGACTTTGTTAAAGGAGCAAAAGAAGGATTAGAGAAAAATGATATTAAAAAAATAGTAGAAAATTTTACAGGCTATGCTAGTTTGCTAAAAGACCATATTTTTAAAGAAGATAATATATTATATCCCATGACTGATCAAGCAATAAGCCAAGCAGATCAGGAATTAATGTTAGAAAAGTTTAAGCAAGTTGAAAAAGAAAAATTTAATTCTGATATTAAGCAAAAATATATTTCTTTTGCGCAAGAGATAAATAGTGTATAATAAATATATTATGCTAATTATTTATTCTCACCCAAACAAATCAGGCCATTCAGGTGAATATTTAAAGCAAGTTGAAGAAAATTTGAAGGCTAAAAAAATAAAATATAACATATTAGATTTATATCAAATAAAATTTGATCCTATTTTGTATGCAGATGAACATTATGTTTCTGGAAACAAAAAAGTGTCTGAAAAAACTAAAAAAATTCAAAATATAATAAAAAATGAAAACAAATTTATTTTTATTTATCCAACTTGGTGGAATAATATACCTGCTATTTTAAAAGGTTTTTTTGATAAAATATTTGTAGGAGATTTTGCTTTTAAATATATTAATCATCAACCAAAGGGTTTATTAAATGGCAAAGCAATTATTTTTTCTTCAACAGGCGCGCCAAGAATTTGGGCAAAATTTATTGCAAAAGATAGGGCATTAAAAGCTGTGACCAAAGATGTCTTAAAATTTTGTAACATAAAATCAAAAGCCTATTCAGTTGGCTGGGCAAACAAATTAAATGATAAACAAAAAAAGAAAATATCTAAAGTAATTAAAAAAGGTCTGAAATATTTAGGACATTAGAGTCTCCCCTCCTTTTCTCGCCCCGCCTTTCGCGAAAGGCGGGGTCAGGAGGGGATTAAGGGGTGGTTAATAAAAATATAATTAAAATAAATCTATGAATTTTTTCAAAAAACTTTTTCATCCAAAATATTTACCAAGCAAATGGCTGTGGGTAATTTTAAGAGTTGCTATGGGTTGGATGTTTTTGTGGGCATTTTTAGACAAGGTCTTTGGTTTAGGTTTTGCAACTGTTCCAGAAAAAGCTTGGATTCAAGGAGGATCCCCAACTTTTGGATTTTTGAAATTTGGATCAAAAGGTCCATTTACAGATTTTTTTCAATTATTAGCTGGTCAGCCAGTTGTTGATTGGCTATTTATGCTTGGCTTGTTATTTATTGGCTTGGCTCTAATCTTAGGTATTTTTATGAAAATTGCCAGTTATTCTGGTGCATTAATGGTTTTTTTAATGTGGTTAGCTGTTTTACCTCCAGAGCATAATCCATTTTTAGATGATCATTTAATTTATGTTGTATTATTAATTGCATTAGGAATTATTAAAGCTGGACAATATTTTGGTTTAGGAAAATGGTGGACAAAAACAAAATTTGTTAAAAAGTATCCTTTGTTTGAATAAATTTTTATTTTTTAGTATAATTAAGATGCAATAAATATATGCCTCTCCATACTACAAAATATAAGCAAGCCATTCTTTATCTTTGTTCTAAGCTTGGCAAAAAAATTAATGGCAAAAAAAAATTAGCAAAGCTTCTTTATTTTGTTGATTTTGATTTTTTTGAAAAAAATCAAAAGTCTATTACTGGTGATATTTATAAGGCTTTACCAATGGGGCCATTCCCAATAAAAATGGATGAAATTACCAAAACAATGACCAAAGAAAAAAGTTTAGTAATTAACACAATAAAAGAAAGAGAGGGCTATAATCCGACTGAAGTTTATGAGTGTATTAAAGAACCAGATATTTTGGTTTTTAATAATGAGGAAAAAAAGATGTTGGACAGAGTGATAAAAAAATACGGTCATTTAAATGGCAAACAACTAGAAGAGCTAAGCCATTGTGAGGCTCCATATGTTGGTACTGAATTGAAAAATGAAATTCCTTATGAATTGTCTTTTTATCGGGGAACCGACTTTAATAATCATGGTTGAATTTATTTATCATCCTAAATTTGAAAAAGAAGTCGCTAAATTAAAAAGGCGATTTATTTATAATGATTTATGGACAATTATTACTTTTTTATGCGCTAAAAGTCATGTTGATAATTATAAAGATAATGAAGCCAATGGAATCGCACTAGAAAGAGTGACAGATATATTTTAAAAATATTAATTTATATGCCTAAAACAAACATTACATTTTTTGAATTAGAAAAAGAAGAAGAATGTTTTATTAAGGATTTTAGATACAACAATTGAAAATATTAAAGGGTTTTTAAAAAATAAAAAAACAAATATTATTAAAAAATAAATTTATGCAAAAAACAATACAAAATTTAACAAAAGCCTTTATTGGTGAATCGCAAGCTAGAAATAGATATACATTTTATACAAAAATAGCTAAAAAAGAAGGATATGAGCAAATAGCTGGAATTTTTTCTCAAACTGCAGAACAAGAAAAAGTTCATGCAAAAAGATTATTTGAGCACATTCAAGAATTAAAAAAGCAAAGTAGTGATGATTTTTCAGAAATTAAAGTTGAAGCATCTGCCCCAACAGTTTATGATACAACAATTGAAAACTTAAAAGCTTCTATTGCTGGAGAGTATTATGAATATACTGAGATGTATCCAGAATTTTCAAAAGTTGCCGAAGAAGAAGGATTAATAAAAATAGCTACTAGATTAAGATCTATTGCTAAAGCAGAACAACATCATGAAGAAAGATACAAAAAATTATTAGAACAACTTGAAGCAGGAACTGTATTTAAAAAAGATCAAGAAGTTTCTTGGGTATGTCGTGAATGTGGTTATGTTCATACAGGAAATGAAGCTCCAAATAAATGTCCTTCTTGTGATCATCCTCAAGCATATTATCAAGTTCAATGCGAACAATATTAATTAGAAATATATGACTAAATTAAATCAAATATATAAATGTGAAGTTTGTGGTAATGTTATTGAAATTTTACATAATGGAGTAGGTGAATTAGTTTGTTGCAATCAACCAATGAAATTATTAGAAGAAAATACTGTTGATGCGTCCACAGAAAAACACATACCAATGATTAAAGAATTACCAGCTAATGTTTGTGAAGGCAAAGACGGAGCAATAATTACAGTTGGTGAAGTTGATCACCCAATGACAGATGATCATTATATTGAATGGATTGAAATTATTACAGAAGATGGTAAACGAGGTAAAAAGTTTTTAAAACCAAATGATAAACCAGAAGTAGAATTTTATACTCGCAAAGAAGTTGTCAGCGCCCGCGCCTATTGCAATATTCATGGATTATGGAAGAGCTAAATTCATGAAACAATCTCAAGCACTAGATATATTAAAAATGGGGAAAAATGTTTTTTTAACTGGTTCTGCTGGAAGTGGGAAGACTTTTGTTTTAAATGAATATATTAATTATTTAAAAAAACATAAAGTTAGTGTTGGTATAACAGCAGCAACCGGCATTGCAGCAACTCATTTAGGAGGCACTACAATTCATTCATGGTCAGGAATTGGAATTAAAGATAAACTTAGTGAAAATGATATTAAGTCATTATTAAAAAAAGCATATTTAAAAAAGCATTTTTTAAATACAGATGTCTTAATTATTGATGAAGTTTCAATGTTGCACGCGCATCAATTAGATTTGATTAATAATTTATGTCAAGCATTTCGTAAAAACATTCAACCATTTGGAGGATTACAAATAGTTTTATCAGGAGATTTTTTTCAATTACCACCAATTGCAAGAAATAATCAGCAAGTGTGTTGGGTTACACAGTCAGAAATTTGGCAAAATATGAATCTTAATGTTTGTTATTTAACAGAGCAGTTTCGTCAAGAAGATTCAAATTTTCTAAATATTTTAAATGAAATTAGAAATAACAAAGTTAGCAATAATAGTATGCAATTGCTTTTAAGCAGGATTAATAAAATTTTAGATTTTAAATTAGAGCCAACAAAATTATATACACATAACATTGATGTTGATTCAATTAATTTGCAAGAGTTAAATAAGATAAATGCACAGCCATTTGTGTACAACATGCAAACACGTGGCAGATCAATTCTTTGTGAAGTATTAAAAAAAAGTTGTTTAGCTCCAGAAAAGTTAATTGTTAAAATCGGCGCAAAAGTAATGTTTATTAAAAACGATTTTGAACAAGGAATTGTTAATGGAACAATTGGAAAAGTAATTGGCATTGATGAGGATGGAAGTAATTGTCCAATAGTTGAAACAAGTGATGGTAGAGAAATTATTGCTTATCCAACTGAATGGAAAATTGAAGAAGATAATAAAACTTTATCTGAAATAAGACAAATTCCATTGAGATTAGCTTGGGCAATTACTGTTCATAAAAGTCAGGGATTAAGCTTAGATTTAGCAGAAATGGATTTGTCAAAATCTTTTGTTGCTGGAATGGGCTATGTTGCTTTATCAAGAGTTCGTTCATTATCTGGTTTAGCTCTTCAAGGTTTTAATCAATTATCTCTTCAGGTTGATCAGAATATACTTGAGTTTGATAAAGAGTTTAGAAAAATATCAGAACAAAGCATTGAATCTTTACAAAACTTTTCTAAACAAGAAAAAATTAAAATTCAAGAAAAGTTTATTAATATTAGTTCTAATGATTTTATAGAAATTAAAAAAAAGAAAATTCCTAATTATATAAAAACTAAAGATTTAATTAAAAAAGAAAAATCAATTTCTGAAATTGCTAAAGAAATAGGTTTTACTAAAAGCACAATTATTAATCACATTGAAAAACTTGTAGAAATGAAAAAAATCACATCTAGTAATATTAAATATTTACTACCTCCCAAAAAAGATCTTATAAAAATCAAATCAGCATTTGAAAAATGCAATTCAGAATTACTAAGACCTGTATTTGATGAGTTAGAAGAAAAGTATGATTATGAAGTTTTAAGATTGGTAAGGACTTATTTTAATGCTAAAATAGACCCATGAATGAAGAAGAAAAACAATATTGGTTTAGACCAAAAAGATTTGGATATGGAATGGAGCCAATTAGCTGGCAAGGTTGGCTAGCAACTTTGGTTTTTGTTGGAGCGATTATTGCTTTAGCATATTTTATTGGCTTAACTTCAGAGTCACAAGAACCAACTTTTGATCAAATTTTTGGTTTTATATCTGGTTTAATTATGTTAATTATTTTATTTATGCGTGTTGCTAAAGATAAATGCAAAGGTGAATTAAAATGGAACTGGGGTAAGCGCAAGAATAATGAAAATAATCAACATTGACCCTGTCAAACAGGGTTGACAAATATTTATATTCCATTAAGCTTAATTTATTAAATCAACTTTTAACAATTTAAAAAAGGAGATTAAAATGAAAAATATATTCAAGATTATTGAATTTTTAATTATGCCACTAATAATAATTTTTATATTATTACTAAGTGGGTTAGGTTTTTATTTTGCATTTTCAAGTTTTTTTAGCCAATTATATTTTTGTTTTGAAGTTATTTGTAAGATTGTTTTTTTCTTATTTACAATGTTATTAATTGCATCTTTATTTACAGAAAGAAAACTAAGTAGACCATTTTGTTTGCTAATTATTTTTTTATTTTTTTAAATAATTTAACAAGGAGGAAGAAATGCAAAATTTAAAACCTTTAAAACCAAAAATGAGCAGGCAAGAGTGGAACAGGAAGTATAAGAAAAAAATTAAAATGCTTTGGATTTTTACAATATTATCTTTTATTGCATTAATTTGTCTATTATATTTTTTGTTTTTTATTATTGATTTTGAAAAAATGAATCCACATTTCGATTTGTTTCTTTTGAGTATTTTAATGATGATTGTTTTGCTGTTTTTTACTTTTTTTCCACCTTTTCTTGTTATCCCTGAAATGAAAACTACAGCCAAAAGAGGACCATATTATTATCTTTTTAATTCAGGTGATCTAGATCCTGTTGAAGAAAAAAATTGTCCTTTATCAGTCATTTGGCATTTGGAAAATCCAATAATCTTTTTTGTAGTTCAACAGGGAAATATTTTATATGTTGTGAAATATTTTTGCATACCTGCCGAATGTATAGTGTATTCTCCGGCTGAAATTATTAGCAGAAAATTAGGGTTGGTAAAAGGAAAGTTTTGGGAGTTGGGTGATGTTTTTACTCATAATCTTGATTCAATCAGATAATCAAAATCCCGTCAGAAAATTAAATTTTCTGGCGGTTTTTTTATTTAATCATTACAGCGCGATCGCGCTGTAATGATTAAATGATAAATTTGTCTTATAAGCTAAAATTTAGTAAAATTAAAATATAAATAATATTTTTTCAACCAGATCCTTCTGCGCCAAAGGCGCATCCGCCTCTGGCGGAGACTCGCTCAGGATGACTTTCGTATTTTTATGGACACAATTACTTTCATAAAATCATCATTTAAAATATTGCGTGCAAATAAAAATCGCACGATTTTAACTGTGCTTGGAATTGTTATTGGCATTGCATCTGTAATTGTAATTATGTCAGTTGGTTCTGGCGCGCAGAGTTTAATTTTAGATCAAATTAATTCTTTAGGAACAGATTTAGTAAGTGTTACTCCTGGTTATACAGATGAAAATGGTCCACCAGCTGCAATTTATGGAATTCAAGTAACCACACTTAAAGAAAAAGACACCAAAGCCTTGTCTAAAATTCCAGAAGTAAAATATATAGCATCATATGTAGAAGGAATAACCACTGTTCAATATCAAAATCAAAGTTTTGATGTAAAAGTAGTTGGAGTTACTTCGTCTTATCCAGAAATTGAGAGCATAAATTTTAAATATGGTGGCTTTTTTACTACTGCTAATGAAGATGGAATTTCAAGAGTAGCTGTGATTGGTTCACAATTAGCAGAAGATTTTTTTAACAATGACGATCCAATTGGAAAAAAGATTAAAATTAAAAAAGAAATATTTAAAGTAATTGGCGTTATAGAAAAAAGAGGATCAGTTGGTTTTGAAAATCAGGATAATTTGGTTATAATTCCTTTGGGTGCTGCTCAAAAAATTGTTTTTGGTATAAATCATTTGCATTATATAGCAATGAAAGTTGATAGCGAAGAAAGTGTTCCATATGTTTCAGAGCAAGCTAAAGAAATTATGCGTGATCAACATGATATTGATAATCCAGATAAAGATGATTTTACTATTTACACAACAGCAAATTTTATTAAAACATTAAGCAATATTACAGATGCTTTAAAATTTTTTTTAAGCGCTATTGCTGCCATCTCTCTTTTAGTTGGTGGAGTTGGCATTATGAATATTATGCTTGTTGCAGTTAACGAAAGAACAAGAGAAATTGGTTTAAGAAAAGCCTTAGGGGCAACAGAAAAAAACATACAGATGCAGTTTTTAACTGAATCAATTATTGTTACTTTATTAGGAGGAATTATTGGAATAATATTAGGAGCTTTAGTTTCAGGTGCAATTGCTGGTGTGGCAATGTATTTAGGATATAAATGGGGATTTGTAATAACAATCTCATCAATTTTAATGGGTATAATTGTTTCTGGTTTAGTTGGTATTATAGCTGGCTGGTTTCCAGCGCGCAAAGCATCTAAATTGGAACCAGTTGAAGCCTTGAGGTATGAGTAATTTATGCAAATATTAACACCATTAAAAATTGCTTATAAAGCAATCAAACTACATAAAGTCAGAGCTGGTCTGACTGTTTTAGGATTATTAATTGGTGTTATGGCAATTATTATTGTAATGAATATGGGTCAGGGTTTTGAAAACTATTTAAACAACCAAATGGAAATATTTGGTACTGACTATATAGATATAGAACCAAGAGTGCCTAAAGATGCAAGAGTTTCACAAGCAAATGCAGGTTCAATTACAACTTTAAAAATGAAAGATGCAGAAGCTGTAGGACAACATCCAAATATCCGTGACTATTATGTAATGCAAATGGGGCAGGCTATCTCAACTTATCAAGACAACGATAAAGCAACTATGTTATGGGGAATGTCTGCTAAAGGTTTTGATTTGTATAAACCAAAAGTTGAATATGGCAGACCATTTACTGATGAGGAAGATAAATCTTTAGCAAGAGTTGTTGTTTTAGGAAAAGATATTAAGCAAGATTTATTTGAAAATGAAGATCCAATAGGAAAACGAATGCGTATTGGTAAACACAATTTTAGAGTAATTGGAATAATGGAAGAGCAAGGACAAATGGGGCCAATGAAAATGGATGATATGATTATGATTCCAGTTCGCACTTTACAAAAATTAATTATGGGTGCCAACCACATCCAAGCAATTATGGCATATTTAAAAGATTCAAGTCAGGCAGATGCAACAGCAGCAGATTTAGAAAAAATAGTAGGTGATAATCATGAAATCACTGATCCAGATAAATATGATTTTGATGTAATGACAACAGATGAAATTATGGGGATTATGGATCAAATTACAGGAGCTGTTAATTTGTTATTAATAGCTATTGCTGGAATTTCTCTTTTAGTTGGTGGTGTGGGCATTATGAATATTATGTATGTGTCTGTTTCTGAAAGAACCTATGAAATTGGTTTAAGAAAAGCTATTGGTGCAACTAATTCAAATATTATGTGGCAATTTTTGTGGGAAGCAGTGTTTTTAACTTTTGTTGGCGGACTTATTGGTGTGATTTTAGGAACATTAATGACTTTTGTAAGTATGACAGCAGCAAGTTATATGGGATTTGATTTTGGTAATGTAATTAAATTATCAGGAATTATTTTAGGTGTTGTTTTTTCTGTTATTGTTGGCCTTATTTTCGGCATTTACCCAGCCCGCAAAGCTGCAAATATGGAGCCAGTTGAGGCTTTAAGACATGAGTGATTTAAATACCTCCCCCTAGCCCCCTCCTAGTCAGGAGGGGGAAGCACAGAATATATTTAAAAAATAATAAAACATGACAAAATCATGCCCCTCCCCTGACTAGGAGGGAGTTAGGGGGTGAGGTTATTACTTCATCAACCCATTCTTCCTCCTGTTATTAACTTTTTCATCAGAAACAATCTTCCCGTCTTTTAGTTTTATAATGCGTTCAGCATATTCAGCTGTGTATTGTTCATGAGTTACTAAAATAATTGTTTTACCAGATTTATTTAAATTATTTAATATTTGCATTATCTGTTCACCAGATTTGGAATCTAAATTTCCTGTTGGCTCATCTGCAAAAATTATTTCAGGATCATTTACAAGTGCGCGGGCAATAGCAACTCTTTGTTTTTCACCGCCAGATAATTGATTAGATAAGTTATTTATTCTATGTTCAAGCCCTACAGCTTTTACAGCTTTTTTAGCTTTAGCTGTTTTTTTATTTTTATCAATTTTTTCAGAATAGGTAAGTGGAAGCATTACATTTTCTAAAACAGATGTTCTTGGCAATAAATTAAATTGTTGAAAAACAAAACCAATTTCTGCATTACGCAAATGAGCTAATTTATCATCATTAAATTCTGTAATATTTTTATTTTTAAAAATATATTCTCCAGTAGTTGTCTTATCTAAAAAACCCAGAATGTTCATCAGGGTTGATTTACCAGAACCAGATGGTCCCATAATTGCAATAAATTCTCCTTTTTGAATTTCAAAATCAAGACCATGAAGAACTTTTGTAATTACTTCATCAGTTTCAAATTGTTTATGGAGGCTTTTTATTTTTATCATTTTTTCACAAAAGTCACAACTTCATCACCTTCCTCTAATCCAGAAATAATCTCTATCCCATCATCACCTCTTAATCCAGTTGTCACAATTTTTTCTTGTAAAATTCCATTAACTAAAACTTCAACATATTTATCTCCGTTGTTAGACTTAACAGCTCGAGCAGGAACAATTAAAACATTTTCTTTTTTCTTAGTCCAAATAATTATATTAGCAGTCATTCCAGGCTTAATATCATAACTAGTATTTTCTAAAACATTATCTAACTGAACTTTGATTTTATAATAAACAACATCTTGAATTATTGTTTCTGCAGGATCAACAAAAGTTATTTTTCCAGCAAAAATTTCATCTTCACTAAATGCATCTAATGAAATTTCCGCATCTTGTCCAACTTTTAGTTTTGAAATATCAGATTCTGGAATATCAACTTCAATTTGTAAATTTGATTTACCAATCATTTCTAAAACTGCAGAAGCTAATGATGTTTGTTCTCCAATGTTATAGTTTTTTTTAATTATAACCCCATCAATTGGCGCAGTAATAATTGTTTGATTAAGATTTGCTTGAGCTAATTTTAAACTTGCATAAGCTTGATCAATTTTAGCTTGAGCAGCCTGAATTTCAAATGATCGCGGAGGTTCTTTTTTTAAAGCTAATTGAGAATTTGCAATAGCTAAATTTTTTTGAGCATTAAGCACAGCATCTTCATAAATAGTTATTTGATCTTGATAATAAACAATCTTATTAGTCCAATTGGATTTTGCAGTTTGAACATTTGTTTTAGCAGTATTTATACTAGTTTGATCTGTAATAATATTGCTTTTTAATGTATCAAGTTCTGTTTCAGTTAAATTTCCAGAAGTTAAAGTTGCCTTTAACACATCAGCTGTGTGATTTAAAGTTATAGCTACAAGATTTAAAGTGTTTTTTAATTCATCTAAAGCATCTAAAATTTGTTCGTCAGTAGAAAAACTACTGATTGTTGCAATCGTGATTTCAGCTGTGTTTATTGAATCTTGTGCATCTATTTGACTTGATTCTGCTAAAGTTAATTTATTATTATCTAAAATTGACAAAGTGCTTTGTGCATCATCATCTTCTAAAGTATTTTCAACTTCATTGATTGCATTTTGGGCAGTTACGATTTCATTATTTAAATAATTGATTGCTGTATCTTTTAAATTTAAAAGTTCTGTGTCGCGTTTAGCTTTTAAATTAATTAAATTATTTTCTGCAGCAATTAAATCTTGTTGTTTTTGTGATGCAGTGTATTGAGAAATATTAATATCTTGAGATGAAGCGCCAGCTAATAATTTATCATAATCAGCCATTGCTTGATTAACTTGCGCGCGCGCATTATCAACTGAACTGGATAAAGCACCAGCTTCTAGGTTAGCTAAAATTTGGTTTGTTTTAACTTTATCACCAACTTTTATATTAATTTTGTTAATACGACCAGTTGTTTTAAAATTTAAATCAATTTTTTCTGCTGATTCAATTTTTCCAGTTGCATCAACGCTTTGCTTTAGTGTAATGCGTTCTACTGCTTGAGTTATGTATTCAACTTTTTTGCTAGATTTAGTAGCAATAACAATGCCTGCAATTATTAGAACTGCAATGATAGTAAAAATTATTAAAAACACTTTTTTCTTTTTAGTCATAAGCTAGAGTCTCTCCCCCTTTTCAAGGGGGAGACTAAGAGGGGGTTAATAAATTTAATTATACATTTTTTCACATTTTTTGACAAATTTTAATAAATTAATTAAAATTAGTTTATAAAATATTAAGCGGGTGTCGTATAATGGTTATTATATTAGGTTGCCAATCTAAAGATGGCGGTTCGATTCCGCTCACCCGCTCCATCCCGCAAAGCGGGATGAGCCCCGTTTGACGGGGCCCATTTATTAATCTCGTTTTGACGGGATGACGGGGCCACATTTTTATGAACCACTATGTTTATGTTTTATTTAGCAAGAAAGATAGCAGGCTATATATTGGTTATTCATTGAATTTAAAAAAGAGAATAAGAAAGCATAATAATGGCGAAGTAAAATCGACACGAGACAGAAGACCATTATTTTTAATTTATTATGAAGTTTTTTGTTTAAAGGAAGATGCAATGAATAGAGAAAAATATTTAAAAAGTGGCTATGGTCACGAACAGTTGAAAAGTATTTTAAAAAATTTTTTTGTAAAATTAAAAAAATAATTAATCTTGCCGCGGTGGTGGAATTGGTTTACACGCATGACTTAAAATCATGTCTCTTCGGAGGTGCGGGTTCGAGTCCCGCCCGCGGCACCAATTTTCAGTTATCAGTTATCGGTTATCAGTTATCAATAAAATTTTGTTAATTGTTGGTTGTTATTTGTTAGCTGTTTTTTGTTTGCTCAAATTTAATAAATATTATACAATTAAAGCATATGAAAAAAGAAAATACTCAAGATCAACCCTCCTACGCTAAAGCTTCGGACGGTACAATGGAAAAAATAGTTTCTTTAGCAAAAAGGCGCGGTTTTATTTTTCCATCTTCAGAAATCTATGGAGGACTTCGTTCATGTTGGGATTATGGTCCTTTAGGAGTTGAGCTTAAAAATAATGTTAAAAAAGCTTGGTGGAAAGAAATGGTTCAAAAAAGGCAAGATGTAATTGGTCTAGATAGTGCTATTTTAAGCCCAAAAATTGTTTGGGAAGCTTCTGGTCATTTAGAAAGTTTTACAGATCCATTAGTAGAATGTAAAAAATGCAAAAAAAGATTTCGTGAAGATCAATTAGAAAAAAAACAATGTCCAGAATGTAAGGGAGAATTAGGAGAATCAAAACAGTTTAATTTATTAATGAAAACAAATCTTGGTGCAATAGAAGGAAAACAAGACGAAGCATATATGAGAGGTGAGACTTGCCAAGGAATTTATTTAAATTATTTAAATGCAAAAGACTCAATGCGAAAAAAAGTTCCATTTGGTATTGCTCAAATTGGTAAAGCATTTCGTAATGAAATAACACCAGGTAACTTTATTTTTCGCACTCGCGAATTTGAGCAAATGGAAATGCAATATTTTGTAAATCCAAAAGATGCTGACAAATTTTATAATGAATGGAAAGAATGGACAATGGATTGGTATAAAAAATTTATTAATCAAAAAGACAATATTCAATGGCGTGAGCATGAAAAAGATGAATTAGCTCATTATGCAAAAGAAGCTTGGGACATTGAATACAAAACTCCATTTGGCGGATGGAATGAATTTGCTGGAGTTCATAATCGCGGTGATTGGGATTTATCACGACATAGTAAATTTAGTGGTGAAGATATGAATTATACTGATCAAGATAAAGAAAAATTTATTCCTTGGGTGCAAGAAGTTTCAATGGGAGCAGACAGAGCTGTTTTAATGTTTTTAATTGATGCTTATACAGAAGTAGAAACTCGTAGTGGAGATGATGATGCTAAACATAAAACTGAAATTGTATTAAAACTTCATAAAGATTTAGCTCCAATTAAAATTGCGATTTTGCCTCTTGTTAAAAAAGAGCATTTACAAAATCAAGCGCAAGAAGTTTTTAAAACTTTATCTAAAAAATATATGTGTCAATATGATGAAACTGGGTCAATTGGCAAGCGCTACCGCAGGCAAGATGAAATTGGCACACCATATTGTGTAACAGTTGATTTTGAAACTATTGAAAAAGACAATTCAGTCACAATCCGTGATAGAGATACAATGCAACAAACTCGCATTGAGATTAGTAAACTAGAAGAATATTTTGAGAAGAATTTTGAATAAATCTGTTCAGAACTTGGCTTTGACGAAGCGAAGCGTAGTCAGAGACTGTTCGGAACTTTTTAAGAGTTAAAAGATTTTAATTTTTTAAAAAGTTTCAAACTCCTAACGACCCTAAAAGTTTGAAACAGATTTTTAAAAAGCTCAGAACAGGATTTTAAACAAAATTTTGTCCTATGCTTTCCCCTCCTTTTCTCGCCCCGCTTTTCGCGAAAGGCGGGGTCAAGAGGGGACTAAGTTGTTTTTGACGCAATAAAAAGATTATTAGACAAAAACGAAGAGCCAGTTGCTAAGATTGGTTTTACAGATAAAAGATGACTAAATACAAACTAAAAAACAATTTACAAGTTATTTTAACATCACAGAAGGAAACAAAAGCTGTGACTGTTTTGGTTTTGGTTGGAGTTGGCTCGCGATATGAAAGCAAAAATATTGCAGGTATTTCGCATTTTTTAGAGCATATGA
>CAZAVD010000011.1:0-21401 GCA_964488715.1 uncultured Gammaproteobacteria bacterium
AATTGTTTCAGTTTTAGCAAAAACAGATAAACCCAAACTAAAAATCAAAGCAAAAATTGTTGCAATAAGAAGTGTTTTTTTAAGCATAGGGTTTCTGTTAATTATTAATTATTTGATATTTTATTTAAAATTAGTTAAAATTATTATATAAACTTTAAATCATGATTTTATTATATCACAAATATTCTAAAACAACCAAATTTATTATTTAATCATTGTGGCACGATCGTTGCGTTATGAGTAAAAGAAAATTAGGTCAAAAAGCAATAGAATTTTTAAAAAATTTCATTGACGAGAATCAAGAATTAATTTTTTATTTACTTAATCCATATGGCTATATGAAACAATCAATGGGTGGCACTCCATATCATATTTTGTATAATTTAAAAAGGGGTCAGTATATTAAATACAACAAAATCAAAAAAAGATGCAATCTAACTAAAAAAGGCCAACAACAAGTTTCTAAAATAATTATTAAAAATAAAATAGAAAAAGCAAACTGGGACAAAAAATGGCGTATCTTAATATTTGATATACCAGAAAAAAGAAAAATATATAGACAAAATTTAAGAAGAACACTTGTAGAAGTTGGTTTCTATTGTCTTCAAAAAAGTGTTTGGGTTTTTCCTTACGATGTTAAAAATTATTTATATGAAATATTGCCAGGTTTTCGTGAAGGCGATTGGTTTCAATATATTGAAGCTGATAAAATTAGTAGTGAGGAAAAGTTAAAAGAATATTTTGGTGTAAAATAAATTTATCATTACGATGCGGTCGTATCATAATGATTAAATGTTTTTAAGTAGTAATAATTGCAAAGTGAATAAGATAATGATATCATATAAATAATACTAATAATTATATAACTAATAATTATATAACTAACCAACGTTATGGTAACGTTACCCTAACGTTATCTAAAATATTATGAACAATATTAGAAAAATAACCAAAAATGGCGCAGGGACTTATTATATAAGCGTGCCAAAAGAATTATTAAAAGAATTAAAATGGAAAGAAAGACAAAAAGTCGTGGTCAAGAAAAGAGGTCAGGGAGTTTTAATTACTGATTGGAAAAAATAATATATGAAACTATTATTTTTTACAAGAAAAATAGATAAACAAGACTCAAGAGTTGGATTTGTTTCAGATTGGGTGGATGAATTAGCAAAAAATTTAGATTTTTTGTATATTTTTGTTTGGCAAAAATCTAAAGTAGAAAATTTACCTAAAAATGTAAGATTGATTGAATTGCCAAAAAATAAATTATTCAGAGTAATTATTTTAAAATTTAAATTACTAAAATATTTGCCAAAAGTAAATGGAGTTTTTACTCATATGATGCCAATTTACCCAGTTCTGATTGGTTGTTTTGCAAAAATTTTTAGAAAAAAGTTAATTCATTGGCATACTCATAAAAATGTTAACTGGCAACTAAAATTATCAAAATTATTTGTAAATGAATATATATCTGCGTCTAAACAAAGTTTTAAAATGAAAACAAAAAAACCAGTGAATATTTTTGGACATGGAATTAGCTTACGCAATTTCCAATTTCCAATTTCCAATTTCCAAAACTCTAAATTTATTATTCTTTCAGTTGGCAGGATCTCGCCTAGTAAAAATATTGATGTTTTAATTAAAATAGCAGAACAAATTCAATTAAATGAGTCAGAATTAAGGGACAAATTTTTATTTCAAATTATTGGCAAACCTGGATTAATTTCTCAACAAAAATATTATTTAGATTTAATTAAAGAAATTAAAGAAAAAAATTTAAATAATATAGTTGATTTTATAGGGTCTCTTCCTCAACAAGAAATTTTTAAGTATTATAATAATTGTGATTTGTTTATAAATTTATCAGATACAGGATCAATAGATAAAGTTGTTTTAGAAGCAATGGCAAGTAAAAAAATTGTTTTAACTTCAAATATTGCTTTTAAAAATATTCTTCCTGAACAATTATTTTGTTCAAGCAAAGATGTAAAATATTTAATAAATAAAATAAAAAATATTTATAAAATGCAAGATCAAGAAAAAAATAAATTACAAAATAAATTAAGGCAAGAAGTTGTTGAGAATCATAATTTGGAAAAATTAATAAAAAATATTATTAAATTATTTTTATGAAAATATGTATTGTGGCTTATAAATTTGGAACAGAAAAAGAAATAGGTGAGCATCTGGGCACTTATAATTATTTTATTGAAATAACTCGTCATCTTGTTAAAGCAGGGCATGAAGTTTTTGTAATTGCGCCATGGCTTAGTTTTTTAAAAAAAGGCAGTGCAAATATTAATGGTGTAAAAATTTTGCGTTATTACCCAAAGCTTTGGAATAATATTAAGTTTTTTCCTTTAAATCGCGTAATAAACTGGTTTTATATTAAAAATACACAAAAAAAAGTTTTACAATTTGATAAAAAAGAAAAACCAGATGTGTTTTTTATTTGGCAAGCAAGAGAAACTGGATATGCAATAGCAAGGATAAAGCATAATCTGGGCGCGCCATTTATTTTTCGTCAAATAACAACATGGCAATGGCATTTTAAACGCAAACCAGAAGAAATTTATGCAAAAAGAAATTGGTACCAAAAATTACAAAAATTAAAATTAGATAAATTAGCAAATATATATTTAGATTTTTTGCTTAATAAAAAAAATAATTTAAAATATGCTAAAGAAATTTATAAAAAAGCAGATAAAGTTGTTTTTGTAAGCAAGATAGCTTCACAAGAAGCAATAGAAATGGGGCTAAATAAATCTAAAATAGAGATTTTGCCTGTTACAATTGATACAGATTTATTTAAAAATTTAAATAGAAAAAATGAATTGCGCGAAGAATTAAATTTAAGAGGAAATAAAATTTTACTTTTTATTGGCCGTATAAATTTTGCTGAAAAAGGAATTGGCTATTTACTTCAAGCAATGAAAAAGATTATAGTTCAGAAACCAGAAACTAATCTAGTTATTATCGGAGGAGATGGAGAAAGTAATAGAATGTTTAAAATGATTAAAAATTTAAATTTAGAAAAAAATGTGCAAGTAGTTGGTAAAAAACCTTTTAAAGATTTAGTTAAATATTTAAATGCCTCAGATGTTTTTATGATGCCATCTGTATGGTTAGAAACATTTGGGCAAGTTACTATTGAAGCAATGGCTTGCGAAGTGCCTGTAATTGGATTTAATGCTGGCGCTACGCCGTTTATTAACATAGATAATCAAACTGGTTTTATAGTGCCATCTAAAGACATAAATGCTTTAGCTCAAGCAACTATAAAAATTTTAAATAATGAAAATTTAAGATTGGAAATGGGACGCGCAGCTAGAAAAAGAGTTTTAGAAAATTATACTTATGAAGTATTGATTGATAAATTTGTAAATATAATAAAAAATGCAAGAACAAAATAAAAATTCAAATAAAGTGGTAATTATTACAGGCGCTAGTTCTGGCATTGGACAGGCAGCAGCTTATGAATTTGCAAAAGTCAAATATAATTTGATTTTGACTTATAATAAAAATAAACAAGGTATTGAAGCAACAAAAAATAAATGCATTAAATTTGGAGCAGGCAATATTTTTTTAATTAATTTAAATTTAAATAACAGAGAAAGTATTAAAAATTGCATTCAAAAAGTAATTCAAAAATATTCAAAAATTGATATTTTAATTAACAATGCAGGCTATACATCGCAAGGCAATTTAAAAGATATAAATTTTGATGATATAGAAAAACAAATTAAAACTAATTTAATAAACTTAATTGAATTTACGAAAGAATGTTTGCCATATATAAAAGAAAGCATTATAAATATTGGAAGCAATTTAGGATTATATGGAATAAAGGGAATGAGCACTTATTCTGCTTCTAAATTTGGAGTTAGGGGTTTTACAAAATCATTAGCAAAAGAAATTACAGAGCTTAAAATTTATACAGTTAATCCAGGTTTAACAGCAATTAAAAGAACAGATTATAAAGGATTAGCAGTGAAAACCGTTGCTCAAATTATTTTTAATACTGCTACAAATAAATATAAGGCAAAATCTGGCAGCGATATAAATGTTATAGATTATAAATATGGAGAAAAATATAAAAATCTAGTTATTTTTTTAAGATTTTTTAAAAAAATTATATGACAATTTGTTATTTTGGAATTTATAATAAAAATTATCCGCGCAATGCAATTTTAATTTCAGGTTTAAAGCAAAATGGGATTAAGGTTTTAGAGTGTAATTCACGCCAGCGCGGTTTTTTAAAATATATTAGTTTATATTTCCAGCATCAAAAAATTAAAAAAGATTATGATATAATGGTTGTTGGTTTTTTAGGCCAAAAAATAATTAAATTTGCTAAAAAATTAACTAAAAAACCAATTGTTTTAGATGCTTTTGTTTCACAGTATTTGAGCAATATTTATGACAGGCAGCTATACAGCCAATGGAGTTTTAAAGCTAAAAAAATTCGTAAACAAGAAAAAAAAGCATGTGAGTTAGCTGATTTAATTTTATTAGACACACAAGCTCAAATTGACTATTTTGTTAATACATATAAAATTAATAAAGAAAAATTTGTTAGAATATTTGTTGGCGCGAATAATAAAATATATTTTCCTCAAAAAAATAAAAAAGAAGTGAACAAATTTATTGTTCATTGGCATGGATTTATTGTGCCTTTTTATGCAGTTAAAATAATTATTCAAGCAGCAGAGATTTTAAAAAATAATTCAGATATTTTATTTAAAATAGTAACACGAAATAATAAACAAGCTCAAAAAGTTAAAAAATTAGCCAAAGAATTAAATTTACAAAATATAAAATTTTATAAAGAAAAAACTTTTGCTGGTTTAGCAAAATTTATTAATTTAGCAGATATTTGTTTAGGAATTTTTGGCAATAATACTAAAGCTAAAATTGTTATTCCTAATAAAATTTATGAAGCAATTGCTTGCTTTAAGCCAGTTATTACTGCTAATCACAATGCAATAAAAGAATTATTTATTCACAAAGAAAATATTTTTTTAGTTAAGCCAGAAAATGTTCAGGATTTAGCTAATGCAATTTTAGAATTAAAAAATAATAAAGAATTAAAAAATAAAATTGCAACTAATAGTTATAAATTATATGAACAAAACTTAACTCCTAAAAGAATTGGTTTGGAATTGAAAAATATTTTAGAAAAATTATGAAATATATACGACCAGAAGACATTGCTTTAGTTTATCCTCCTCATCGCTTAAAAGAAAACCGCTATTCTATGGGCTTGCTTTATGTTTCAGCATATTTAACTAAACACAATTATCAAAACATAATTGTAGAAGATAAAATTTTAGGCAATGGTAAATATTATGAATATAAAGGTAAAGATTATGTCAAGCAAGATATAATAGATAAAATTATAGAATTAAAACCAAAAGTTATTGGCTGGACATCAACCACAATTGAAATTAATGATGTTATAGAGATGAATAAAATTATTAAAGAAAAAATTAATGTTTTTTCAATTATCGGAGGTCCGCATGTAACTGCAAAACCAGAAGATGCTTTGCGAAATAATTTTGATGCAGTAGTTATTGGTGAAGGAGAAGAAACTGCTTTAGAATTAATAAAAGAATTAGAACAAGATCAGCCTGACTTAGAAAAAATTAAAGGTATAGCATATAAAAAATATAATAATCAAATAATTATTAATCAACCTCGGCCTTTATTAGATATATCAAATCATGTTTTGCTAGCTTATGATAAAATTTTAATGTCTAGATATTTGAAAGTAAATGATGAAGTTTTACGCGGCATTCCAATTAAAGCTGCAATTGTAATGGCTTCGCGCGGCTGCCCATATCGCTGTACTTTTTGCGCTTGCAATAAGGTTTTTGGTTATCGCGCGCGGTATCGCGATTTTGAAAACATTAAAGCTGAAGTTCAATTATTAAAAAATAAATATAAAGCAGAAGCTATTTGGTTTGCTGATGATACAATGACTATTAATTATGATCATGTGCGCAAAATCAGCAAGTTGATGAAGCAAGAAAAAATGTACTGGGGCGCTCAATCAAGAGTTGATTTAACTAATGAAGAGATTGTGAAATTAATGAAAAATAGCGGATGCTTACAATTAGATTTTGGAGTTGAATCTGGCAGCCAGCGAATCTTAGATGAAATAATTAATAAAAGAACTAAACTTGATCAAGTTGAAAAAGCTTTTAAATTAAGCCATAAATATGGCATTCGCGCGCATGCTTCGTTTATGCTGGGATTGCCAACTGAAACCAGGGAAGAAGTTTTTAAAACTTTTGAATTTGCTAAAAAAATAAAAGCAAATTGGTATGCTTTTGGAATTTTTACGCCTTTGCCAGGAACACATCTTTATGAAGATTACTATAAACCTGGTGAAATAACTTTAGATGATTATAAAAATATAACTTTTCATAAGCCTAAAGAAAAATTTAATAAATCTGAAGTTAAAGATTTAGATGTATTATTTTCAAAATGGCGCAAAGAATTATTTGATAATTTAAAATGGCGAAACTTGACTCATCCTTTAATTTATTTTAAATTATTTTTTACTTTACCAAATAAACTAGAACGCCTAAGTTATTTCTCCTTCAAACTCCGCCGTCTCATTAAATTTCTGCTTAACAAACTCGGTTTTAAGTTTACCTTATCTGGCCGGCAATAAAATTACTAGCTTTGAGTAAAGAATCAAATGTGCCAGTGTCAAACCATTCATTTTCAATAATTTCATAGGTCATTGTATTTTGCTCAACATAAAAATTATTTACATCACTTATTTCTAACTCGCCACGCAGAGAGGGTTTTAAACTTTTAATTACATTCCAAACTTGATTATCAAAAAGATAAAAACCAGTTACAGCATAATTTGTTTTTGGATTTTGTGGCTTTTCTTGAATATTAATTATTTTATTATTTTCTAATTCAGCTACACCAAACCTTTCAGGATCAGGTACTTGTTTTAGAAATGTTTTAGCTCCTTTTTCTTGATCTAAAAAATTAAGCACGCCTATTTTGATTATGTTTTTATCTGTAAAAATATTATCACCTAATACAACGGCAATATTTTCTTGATCTGCAAAATTTTCACACAAACTCAGTGCTTGAGCAATACCACCAGCCTTTTCTTGAATTGCATAAGATAATTTAATACCAAATTCTTGACCTGAACCTAATAATTCTAAAAAGTGTCCAGCGTGGTGTGTACCAGAAACAATCATAATATCTTTTATTCCAGCAGCCATTAAAGTTTCCAATGAATAATAAATCATTGGTTTATTATAAATTGGTAATAAATGTTTATTAGTCACTTTTGTACAAGGCATCAAACGAGTTGCCATGCCGCCAGCTAAAATTATTCCTTTTATATTTTTATTTTGCATATTATTTTTTTAATTTTTTCCACCAATTAATATTATTTTTATACCAGTTAATAGTTTGTAATAGACCTGTTTCGAAATTTATTTGAGGTTCCCAGTCTAATTCTTGTTTGGCTTTACTAAAATCAATTGCATAACGCAAATCATGACTTTTTCTGTCTTCAACATATTCTATATAATTATTATTTTTATTTAATAATTTTAATATTTTATAAGTTAAATCTAAATTAGTTGTCTCATTTGCACCACCTAAACAATAAGTTTCGCCAATTTTGCCTTTAGCTAAAATAAATTCAATGCCTTGGTTGTGATCATCAACATGAATCCAGTCGCGGATATTTTGACCTGCGCCATAAACTGGCACTTTTTTGTTTTCTAATAAATTAGTAATAAATAATGGAATTAACTTTTCTGGAAATTGGTAAGGGCCATAATTATTTGAACAATTTGAAATTGTTATTGGCAAATTATATGTATGAAAATATGCGCGAACCAGATGATCTGAGGAAGCTTTGGCTGCGCTGTATGGACTATGTGGATCATAAGAATTATTTTCATTAAAGGCAAAGTCATTTAATTTTAATGAACCAAATACTTCGTCTGTTGATATATGATGAAATTTTTTTATGTCATTATTTCTTGCAGCTTCTAACAAAGTATGTGTGCCTATAATATTTGTATTTATAAACTCATCCGCGTTTTCAATTGAACGATCAACATGAGATTCAGCTGCAAAATGTATCACCATATCAACATGCGGCATTATTTTATTTACTAGATTCTTATCACAAATATTGCCATGAATGAATTTGTAATTTTTATTATTTTCAATACTTTTTAAATTATCCAAATTGCCAGCATAAGTTAAAGCATCCAGATTAATAATTTTGTCTGTTGAGTGTTTTTTAAGCCAATAATGAATAAAATTAGAGCCAATAAAGCCAGCTCCGCCAGTTATAAGTAATGTCATCTGTTTTTTACTTCCCAATCAAACCCAATTCGCTTGTCATCAAATGCCAAGCGATATTCATCAGGCTGATTAGGATTATATTTTTCAGAAGTATGATAAAAAAGGCATGCTTTTTGATTGCCTAAAACTTGATAACCATGAGCAACTCCTGGAGGGATTAAAACCAAAACTGGGTTTGTTTCGCCAGCGCAAATTTCTTGCGTTTGTTTATACGAAGGCGAATTGCGCCGCAAATCATATAAAACAATACGCATTTCACCTTTAACTGCAAACCAAACATCAAATTGCTTTTTATGATAATGAAAAGCTTTAATTACATTAGGATAAGTTTCTGTATAACTGGTTTGTTTAACATTACAAAAAGTTTCTTCTTCAAATTTAATAATTTCAGAGAAAAATCCCCTATCATCATGATAACGAATGATTTTTTTAATTTTTACTCCATTTAGCATAGTTTAAGTTTAATTAATTTTAAAAAAAAAGCAAGCAATTTTATTTCTTGTATTTTTAAAGGCTCTGTGATAAATTTAATTTAATTATGAATCTTTTAATGATTACAAGAAAAATTGATAAATACGAGCCCTTGGCAGGGTTTGCTTATTCTTGGGCTAAAAAAATGGCCAACCAAGTTGATAATTTAAAAATTATTTGTTTAGAAAGAGGTAATTTTACTGGAATGCCAAATAATGTTGAAATTTATTCTTTAGGCAAAGAAAAAGGCATTAGCAAGTTAAAAATATTTTTTAAATTTAATAAATTAGCTTTAAAATTAATTAAACAAACTGATGGTGTTTTTTGCCATATGAATCCAGAATATGTTTTTGCAATTGCGCCTTATGCAAAATTGTTTAACAAAAAAATTATTGTTTCACATACTTCTGATAAAATAACTACTAAAATAAAATTAATGGAAAAGTTGGTAGATAAAATTGTCACAGCATCAGAAAAAACATTTCCATTAATATCTAAAAAAGTAATTACAGCTGGACATGGAATTGACACAGATTTTTTTCATCCTCCTGCTCCAGGACAAGAAACTATTAGCTCTTTTTATTTATATGGCCGTGAAGCAGGAGTGCATAATATTTTTAAAATTTTAAATATAAGCAAAATTAAACCACATAATAATCAAAAATTATTAATAAATTTAATTGATGTTTTAGTTAATCAAAAAAATATTAAAAATATTAAACTAAATATTATTGGTCAAATCATAGATGAAAACTATTTTAATCAATTAAAAGAAATAATTAATGAAAAAAAATTGCATGGCTATATAAGTTTTTCTCCTCAAGTTTCAAATTTAGAAACTGTTGCTTATTATCAAGATGCTGATGTTTTTATTAATTTAAGTTCTGCGGGAGAAACAGCTAAAAACATTTTAGAATCAATGGCTTGTGGCACAATAGTCTTAACTTCTAACACAACATTTAAACAAATCATTGGCAATGATTTTATTTTTGAAAAAAATAATTTAGAACAATTAACAGATAAAATATTAAAATTAATTAATTTAGAAGCTAATAAAAAAGAATTTATTCAAGAAAGTTTGCGCCGTGAAGCTAATATGAACCATGATTTAAAAAGTTTAGTTATAAAAGTAATTAAAGAATTTAATAATAAATCTATTAATATATGCTATTTTGGCACTTATGACCCAATTTATACTCGCAATCGTTTGATGATTAAGGGTTTAAAGGAAAATGGCGTGAATGTAATTGAATGCCACACACCTCAAACATCTAATAAATTAAAAAAATATTGGGCTTTGATTAAAAAGCATCAGCAGATTAAAAAAGATTATGATATAATGGTTGTTGGTTTTGCTGGCCATGCGATTATACCTTTGGCGTGGTTATTAGCTAAATTAAATCGCAAAAAAGTTATTTTAGATTTGTTTGTATCAGAATATGATTCTGTTATTTTAGATCGCAAACAACACTCTCCACGAAGTTTAACTGCTTTTAAGCTTTGGCTAATGGATTGGCTTTCTTGTCGTTTAGCAGACTTGTGCCTATTAGATGCTGAAGAACATAATAAATATATGAGCCAGGCATACAAAGTTAAGCCAGAAAAATTTAAAATGGTTTTTGTAAGCTGTGATCAAAATATTTTTTATCCGCGAGAAAAAAAACAAAATTCAGACAAGTATATAATTCATTATCATGGCAGTTATTCGCCAATTCAAGGTGTGCCATATATTATCAAAGCTGCTAAAATTCTTAAAAATGAAAATATTCAGTTTAATATTATTGGCAAATTAAAACATCATAAACCAGAGATCGCTTTAGCAAAAGATTTAGGATTACAAAATATTAATTTTATTGATGCAATGCCTTATGAACAATTATCAGAGCAAATGACACAAGCTGATTTAATTTTAGGAATGTTTGGTGATACAGACAAAGCAATGCATTGTAGTGCTTTTAAAATTATTGAAGGAATGGCAATAAAAAAACCTGTTTTAACAGGAGACACTCCAGCATTGCACGAACTTTCACCAAATAATTCTGAAACTTGCTATTTTTGCAATATGGCAGATAGTCAAGACTTGGCAGATAAAATTTTAATATTAAAAAATAATCCTGATCTATCTAATAAAATCGCAGAAAATGGTTATAAATTTTGTTTAGAATATTTAACACCCAAAGCTACGGCTAAAGAATTAATTAATATTATTAATAATTTAAAATAATTATGATTACAATGTTCTGGCCATATATACCTGAGGAAGCTATTTCAGTTGCTGGGGAAGTTTTACGAAGTCGCTGGATTGGGCAAGGTCCAAGAGTTGATGCTGTTGAAAAAAAATTTAGTGAAAAATTTAGTATACCTTATTCAATCACCACACATTCAGGCACATCAGCTTTGCATTTAGCTTTAAAATTAGCTGGAGTAGATGAAGGAGATGAAGTTATTTCAACAGCAATGACATGCACAGCAACAAATATCCCTGTACTTTATTCAAAAAGTAAAGTAGTTTTTGCAGATATTCAAAAAAATACAATGAATATTGATCCAGAAGATATTAAACGCAAAATTACGCCTAAAACAAAAGCTATTATGGTTGTGCATTGGGCCGGCTACCCATGTGATATGGATGAAATTTTAGCTATTGCCAAAGAACATAATTTAAAAGTAATTGAAGATGCTGCTCATGCCACTGGAGCAAAATACAAAAACATACATATTGGCGCAGTAGCCGATTATACTTGTTTTTCATTTCAAGCAATAAAACAAATTTCATCAATTGATGGCGGTATGTTAACATTAAAAAATGAACAAGATGCTCAGCGCGCCAAATTAATACGATGGTATGGCATTGATAGAGAATTTAAGGGTGATATTTATTGGAAATACCAAATTAAAGAAATTGGACATAAATATCATATGAACGATGTAACAGCCAGTATTTTAGACATACAATTAGATAAAATAAATAATGTTTTAAAACAACGCAAAGAAATAGCAGATTATTATTTAGATGATTTGAAAAATATATCAGGTTTAACTTTATTAGAGCGTAAAGATGATAGACAAAGTGGCAACTGGCTTTTTACTATTCAAGTTGAAAATCGCGATGATTTTCAAAAAAAATTAGCAGATAATGATATTGAATCTCATATGGTTCATGTTAGAAATGATGTTTGTCCAATTTTTGGAGGTGAACGACAAGATTTACCAATTATGAATCAAATTGAAGATAAATATATTTCAATTCCATTACATAATCATTTAACAAATGATGATGTGGAAAAAGTTATTAAAACAATTAAAAGCGGTTGGTAAATTTATGTTTTATTTTACAGGAACACGCAAACCAGATTTTAAAAATATTAGTCAAGATATTTATGTTGATTATTGGAAAAATAAAGGCTATCAGATGCGTAATAAATTAATGGAAAGGGAAGTAATTTTTTTAGATTGGATAAAACCAAATTCTAAAGTTTTAAGTATTGGTTGTGGTAATTCTAGATTATTATATGAATTAAAAAAACAAAAAAATTGCGAGGTTTTTGGAATTGATATTGACCAGTCAGTAATTAAAGGTTTGCAAGAAAATAATATTTCTGGAAAAACACAAGATATTACTAAACAAGATTTTAATCTAGAAAATAATTACGATTATATTATAATGAGCGAGTTATTAGAACACATTAGTTTGCCAGAAAAATTAATTTCAAAAGTTAAATTACATACAAATTTTTTAATTTTGTCTGTACCTAATTCTGCTTTTTATAGATACCGCATTGGATTATTATTTAAAGGCAGATTTTTTACGCAATGGGCGCACCATCCAGCTGAACATTTAAGGTATTGGTCGCATAAAGATTTTTTAGATTGGCTTAAAGCTTTAAATTTAAAAGTAAAAAAAATTAAGCCATCTAATGGCCCATTTTTACGCAATTTTTGGTCTAATTTGTTTGGCCATCAGATTTGTTATTTAGTTGAAAATAATTAATTATATGTCACATCACAAAAATATTATCATTGGAGCTGGACCAGCTGGTTTAGCTGCCGGCCATGAACTTGCTAAAAAAGGCAAGCAAGTTTTAATTTTGGAAAAAGAAGCTCAAGTTGGTGGGTTGTGTCGAACAGTAAACTTTAAAGGTTATAAATTTGATTTTGGCGGCCATCGTTTTTTCACTAAAAATCCAGAAGTTGAAAAATTTTGGAAAGACATACTTAAAGAGGATTTTTTAATTCGTCAGAGATTATCAAGAATCTATTATCAAAAAAAGTTTTTTGCATATCCTGTTAAGGTTATGGATGCATTAAAAAAATTAGGATTAGTAGAAAGTTTTTTAATTGGTTTAAGTTTGTTTTATACAAAATTTAAAAAACTATTTATCAGAAAAAAAGAAAAAACTTTTGAGGATTGGGTTGTAAATCGTTTTGGTACACGCCTTTTTAATCATTTTTTTAAAAGTTATACAGAAAAATTGTGGGGCATATCGGTTAATGAATTAGGCGCAGATTGGGCAGCGCAAAGAATGAAAGATTTATCTTTAACTCAATTATTAAAAAGCATTGTTTTTAAATCAAAAGAAGGACAAATTAAAAGTTTAATTGAAGAATTTCAATATCCAAAATATGGACCTGGAATGTTGTTTGAAAAAGTAGCGGAAGAAATTAAAAATTTAGGCGGAGAAATTAAATTAAACACAGATCTAAAACAAGTAATTCATAAAGATAATAAAATTCAAAAAATAATTATTCAAGATGAAAATGATGAACAACAAGAACTAACAGCTGATAATTTTATTTCATCAGTTCCTTTAAATATAATGCTTAAAAAATTAACTCCTGTTATGCCAGATGAAATAAAAGAATTAGTTGATAAAATGCGTTTTAGAGCATTTTTTGATGTATGTTTAATTGTAAATAAAAAAAACATAATAGACGATAATTGGATATATGTTCATGAGCCTGAAGTTGATTTGTTGCGTTTACAAAATTTTAAAAACTGGAGCCCATTTATGAGCTCAGATAAAAACAAAACACCAATTGGCGCTGAATATGTATGCTGGCCAAATGATGAACTGTGGGATAAAAGTGATGATGAGTTAATTGTTATTGCTAAACGAGAATTAGAAAAAATTGGTTTAATTGATTCTAAATTAATTGAAGATGCTATGGTAATTAAAAACAAATATGCTTATCCGGTTTATCATTTAGATTATAAAGATGATTTAGAAAAAATATTTAAATATTTATCAGATTTTAAAAATCTTCAAATGATTGGGCGATCTGGTTTATATCGCTATAATAATATGGATCATTCAATTTTAACTGGCTTTTATGCTGCTAGAAATATTATGGGTGAACAAAATAATATTTTAAATATTAATGCTGATGAAGAATATCATGAAGAAAATAAATCCTAAAATTCATATAATTTTTCTAATGATATTAGTGCTAATTTTAGTTTTATTTAGTAATTTTCAAGGATCTAATTCCTATCAAATTTTTACTGAAAAATTGACAATTGGACAAGTTGATTTTTCTCAGCCAGGATTTCATGGTGCTGATTTTTTAAGTGTGCCAATTTATTTGCTAACTAATTCATCACTAACTTCACGATTAATTGATATAATTTTAGTTATTTTTGCTATCCCATTATTTTATTTATTAGGTAAAGAAATTTTTAAAAGCAAAAAGTTAGGTATTTTTTTGGCTTATGCTTATGTTTTAATGCCATTAGACTGGTTAGATATGTTTCGCGGAGAACATCACACAGCTTTTATTTTCTTTTTTATTTTAGGCTTATATTTGATTTTTAAATCTTCAAAATATGCATGGCTTGCAATTGGTTTTTCATACATTATAAAACCTTATGCAATTTTTGCTGCTCCATTTTTTTGGTATAAAAAATTATACAAACAATTTTTTTTAAGTCTAATAATTCCTATAATATATTTATTTATACAAATTTCACAAACTGGACAAATAATGATTGGATCACACCCTGAGGAAACAGCTAACACGCTTTTTAGTTTTAAAAACTTTATATTTAATTTAATTTATGTAATCCAAAATATATTTAGTATCCATAATTTTTCACCTAATTTGCGTGTTTATTTCACAGATATGTCACACATAACACCGATTTTAGTTATTTTAGCTTTAATTGCAATTTTTAAATTTAAAAAATACTTCACAGACACAAGATTATTTAAAGCAATTTTAATCAGTGCAATTTTAGGTTTATTAATTCCAGTTAGTTTTGAATATTTAGATATGTGGCGTATTATTGTTTTTTATATGGCAACTATTTTATTAGCATTGCCAGTTTTAAAAGATTACAAATTTTTAATTCCTATTTCAGTTGGTCTGTCTGGTTTTCAATTTTATTACTCTTATATGGCCTACCAATCTGTATATTGGTCAAGTGGAAATAAATTTTTATTTATAATTTGGGGATTAATATTTTTAATTAGTATTATTTACTTCTTCCTGTCATTCCTGCGAAGGCAGGAATCCACTCTTTATGAAAATTACACTAATCAATCCTAGAGAAAATTATGATATAGTTTTGCCAATGGGTATTTTATATATTGGCACTATATTAGACCAAGCTGGCCATAAAGTCCAGTTTTTAGATATTGGTCCAAGAGATAAAGGTTGGCTACAAAAAATCAATGATTTTCAGCCTGATATTGTGGGCTTAAGTTTAGTTACAACTCAATATCAAAGAGCTAAAGAAATTTTAAATCAAGTTAGACCTGTTTGCCCTACTGCAAAATTTTGTGCTGGCGGAGTCCATCCTAGTGCTTTACCTGATGAAACTTTAGAAAATCTAAATTTGGATTTCGTGGTTCGTGGAGAAGGGGAATATATTATGCTTGAAATTTGCAAAAAATTAGAAAATAATTTAAATTTATCAGATGTTAAAGGAGTGACATACAAAGAAAACAAACAAATTATTTCAAATCCTTCAGCAGAATTAATAAAAAATTTAGATAATTTACCAATTCCAAAAAGAGAATTAATGCCAGATCATAAATGGTATTTAATCCCTCCTGGGTTTATCCGCGGTAGCTTTAATTGGGGCGTAGCAACAATTATGAGTGGTAGAGGTTGTCCATATAATTGTTTGTTTTGCGCTTCACACAATGTTTTTGGTAGAGGGATGAGAAGACGAAGTGTAGAAAATGTGATTCATGAAATACGATATTTAAAAAACAAATATAATATTAAAGGATTATTTTTTCTAGATGACACTTTTACAGTTAATAATGATTGGCTTAAAGAATTTTGCACCAAACTAAAACAAGAACCATATAAATTAATTTGGTCATGTCAGGCAAGAGGAGATACAGTTACAGAAGAAAAATTAAAATTAATGAAAAGTGCTGGTTGTGTTCAAATTGATATTGGAGCAGAAAGTGGAAATGATTTAGTTTTAGAAAAATTAAATAAATTAGAAAAAGTTGCAGATTTAGAAAATGCATTTAAAATTGCTAAAAAAATTGGCATTAAAACATTTGCTTCTTTTATAATTGGGAATCCAGGAGAAGGTTTGAATGAAATTGCTGATACTAAAGAATTTGTACTAAAAAATAAACCAGATATGAGTGTTTTTTGTATTTTAGTTCCTTATCCAGGCACTCCAGTTTATGAATTGGCAAAACAAAATAATTGGTTTACAAAAGCTGGCAAAGAATTTTCACAAAACTGGGCAAACAAACAATCAGAAATTCCAGTTATGGCTGCAAATTTATCACCTGAAATTTTAATTCAAAAACGAGCTGAACTAGAAAATATGGTTTTATTCCAAAATCATAAAATTATTTTATTAGCATTTTTAAAAAATCCAAAATATTTATTTAGTTTATTTTTTTCTATAATTAAAAATTACAAGTCAACATTTGAAGTTATTTTAAAAACTATCAAAACAAAAAAAATAAGATTCTTACTAGAAGAAACTTATCAAAATTTTAGTTTTGAGTTAAAAACTAAATTAAGTAAGTAATTATTTACTAAAAACCATAACAAATCCACTTTCAATTAATTTCCAAATTCTATTTGGTGGTAATTTAAGCAAATTTTTTATTCGTTTTAATAAAAATATTGGTCGTAAATAAAATTTACGAAAAATTAAATCTTTAGTATATTTTAATTCTTTAATTGTTCTATTATATGGACGATAAACCGGCTCATCGCTCCATGGGCTATATTTATTTAAATCTGTAGACAATAATTCACCATGCTCTAAAGCAATATTATACAAATTAGTGCCTGGATGTGGAGTATAAATTTCCCAATGTGCATAATCTGCATCTATTTCTTTAGCAAATTCAAGTGTAGCACGAGCTTCTTTTTCAGTTTCTGTGGGCAAACCAACAATAAATGATGCTAAAGCCTCAATGCCAGCGTTTTTTGTCCATTTAAATGCATTTTTAATCTGCTCTATTGTAATATCTTTTTTCATTACATTTAATAATCTTTGGTTAGCAGCTTCAACCCCATAAAATATTTGGTAACAGCCAGCTGCGCTCATTTTATTTAATAATTCTTGGTCCACACAATTAACCCTAGTAAAACACGCCCAACCTAAATTTATTTTTTCTTTAATCATTTTATCGCATAGCTCATGAATCCTTTGTTTATTAATCGTTAAGGTATCATCATAAAAATGCAAACCATCTATTTGATGTTTTTCTTTTAAATATTTTATTTCTTTAATTACTCTATCTGTTTTATTAAAACGATAAGTATGACCAAAGGTTTTATGACATGAACAAAAACCACAACGATATGGACAACCACGAGAAGTAACAATATGAAAAGTTTTTTTACCACGAAGTTGCGCTGATGGATGATAGAGTTTTAAATCAAATAAATGGCGTGCTGGAAAAGGTAATGCATCTATATCTTTAATATGCTCTTCTAATGGATTTACAAAAAAATTTTGATCTTTTTTCCAAGCTAAACCTTTAATATGTGAAAAATCAGTTTTGTTTTCTAATGCATTTAATAAATTTTCAAACACAATTTCACCTTCACCAACTACAATAAAATCAATAAATTTATTATTTATATATTTTTGAGGAAAAAGTGTTGCCTGCACTCCTCCTAAAACAATCTTAATTTTTGGATTAATATTTTCTTTAACTCGTTTTGCTATTTCTAAAGCACGATTTATAGTATTACAAAAAGTTTGCATACCAATTATATCTGGTTTATATACTTTTATTTTTTCTTCTAACTCATCATATCCTAAATTTTCAGCCTCACAATCAATTACTTTCACGCTAAAACCAGCCTGCTCTGTAATTGCTCCAATAGCAGCCAATCCCATAGATGGATACATTGTGCCAACAAATTTTAATTTGCCATATCTTTCTTCCATGCTATTTGGCGGCACAACTAATAATACTCTTAATTTTTTCATAATTTCAGCTTAGCAAAACTTAATCTTAAAATCAAGTATGAATTAATTACGTAATTAAATATGTAATTCTTTTAAAAATTTATTTAATCATTATGACACGATCGTGCTGTAATGATTAAAACAACATATTGAGACAATATTGATATAATTGACATAAAATCAATTCGGTGCTAAGTTTATAGCAATAAATTAAATAATTTTACAATAAAAATAAGGAGACTTGGGATGAAAAAAATAACCAATAAACCTTTATTTATCTTTATATGTTTTGCATTAGTTTGTATCGGATCTATACTATTTTTTGCAGGATATAGATTTAGTTCAATTTGGATGACAATTGTTGGATATATTTTTTTTGCTTTTGGGTTTTTAGCTTTAGGTTTTTCACTCAAACAACCCAGCCAATAAGATGCTTGACGAATCCCGCAAATAAATTTTGTGGGATTCTTTTTATTGAATAAAAACACCATATCTGCTAAGATAATAGTATGAAAATACTATATTTCACTAATTCCCGAATACCAACAGAAAAAGCTCATGGTATTCAAATTATGAAAACTTGTGAAGCTTTGGTTAAATCTGGAGCTGATTTAAAATTAATCTTGCCATTTCGCAAAAACAAGCCTTTTAAAAGAATAGATACTTTTGATTATTATCAAATTAAGCTTAATTTTAAAATTAAAAAAATTTGGTCTTATGATCCAGATTGGTTAATGCGGTTAAAAGATGGAATTTATATTAAATTTCAACTAGCTTTTTTTATAACTAGTTTATTTTTTTATTTATTATTTAAAAAAAATAAATCAAATTATATATTTTACACACGGGATGAATATTTACTAAAATTATTGCAAAAATTTTCTGATAAAGTTGCTTGGGAAGCGCATACTCTACCTAAAAACAAATCTAAATATTTAAAAGCATGGCAAAAATGCCAGAAAATTATAACAATTTCTCAAGGATTAAAAGATGAATTAGTTAAATTAGGTTTGGATGAAAATAAAATTTTGGTTGCGTGTGATGGTGTGGATTTGGAAAGATTTGAAACAAGCAGGCTCCACGCAGGAGCATGGAGCCAACTCAAACTTTCAGAAAATAAAAAAATAATTTTATATTCTGGGCATTTATACGACTGGAAAGGTGTTCAAGTTTTAGCTGATGCTAATAAGTTTTTAGATGATAGTATTTTAATAGTTTTTATTGGTGGATCAGTTCCAGATATAGAAAAATTTAAATTAAAAAATAAAGATAAAAAAAATATTTTAGTTTTAGGACATAAACCTTCAGCTGAAATTCCAGATTATTTAAAACAAGCTGATGTTTTGGTTTTGCCTAATTTAGCTAATAATGAACAATCAAAATGGACTTCACCTTTAAAACTTTTTGAATATATGGCAAGCAATAAACCAATTATTGCTAGTGACTTGCCTAGTATTTGTGAAATTTTAAATGAAAATAATTCAATTTTAATTGAGCCTAATAATTCTAAAAAATTAGCTCAAGCAATAAATAAAATATTATCTAATTCAGATTTAGCTGAAAAAATTTCTAAACAAGCATCTAAAGATGTGCAAAATTATACATGGCAAAAAAGAGCAGAAAAAATTTTAAATTTTATATGCTAGAAAAAATTTTTCTTAAAATAAAAAACTCATTTAAACGACATAGTTGTTTATTTTTGTTTATATTAAATATTTTAGTAATTGGTTTGCTTAGTTTAATTATTGGATCAATTTTGTCATTAAGTATTTTAACTCAAGATAATTTAACTTCACATCAAATTGAAGCTAAATTTTATCCTTTGATTCGGAGTTTGCGTAAATTATCAGACATAATTTATTTACCAACTTATTTAATGCCATCAAAATTACAAACTTATGAAATTGCTATTAATCCTGATGATCTTGAATTTTTAAATAAAAATTTACCAGAACCATATTCAGATGAAATTTTAAGTAATAAATACAAAAAAGAAGTGCCAGCTGTTTTGCGTTATCAAGGCAAAGAATATGATATTGAAATTCGTTATAGAGGTCAGCATAGTAATCATTGGAGCGCGCCTAAAAAATCATGGCATATAAAGATAAAAGATGAAGAGTTGTTAAATCAAAAAAAAGAAATAAATTTAATACTGCCTTATGACAGATATTATGCCACAGAACAATTAGGAAATTATATTTCAAAAAAATTAGGTGTGCTAACTCCTGAAAGTAATTTTGTTAAGTTAAAAATTAATAATCAAATGCAAGGCGTATATTTTGAAATAAATGGCTGGACATCTGAAATGATAGAAAAAGATAATAATTTATCTGGAGATTCAGATATTTATGCATTTGATACAGTTTTTTTAAGTCAAAATGCATTAAAAAATACAAATAAATGGAAAAAATATATTGTAAATCCACTAAATCAAAAAGGCTATGAAAATTTAAATAAATTAATAAATATAATTAATTATAAAGATGATACAAAATTTACCCAAGAAATAAGCAATATTTTAGATTTAGAAAAATTTTATTCTTGGCATATTAGCTATCTTTTAATGTCAACTGGCCATGGAAATGGGCCAAATTTAAAATTATATTTTAATAAAGACACTGGTAAATTTGAACCAATTGCTTGGGATATTGGACAAGGCGCAATAAAAGAAACAGTTGATCAGGCTTTTAATAAATTAAGCGCCAGAATGTTTGTTCAACCAGAATTTATTAAACATCGCAATCAAATTTTATGGGACTATGTTAAAAATGATAAAAATTTAAAAGATGATTTAAAATATTTTGATAAAATTTATAATAAAATTAAATATGATCTTTATAAAGATAGATTAAAAATTAAAAGCAATTTGCAAGTTGATTTTGATTCTAAACAAAAAAGAAAACAATACATTGAAACTTATGAGCATTTGCAACAAGCTTTAAAAAATAAAAATACTTTTATTAATATTAAAACAAATTTAGATCAATATAATATTTTAGCTGAAATAGATTTAGAAACTGAAAATTTTTCATCTTTAAAATTTTATGGATTAGAATTTGGTTTAAAAAATCCTAATATTTATCAAAAGTTTAGTTTATATAATAAAAATAATTATAAAATTGCAGATTTTAAATATAATTCAGAAACCAAACTTTTTGAAACA
>CAZAVD010000012.1:0-19872 GCA_964488715.1 uncultured Gammaproteobacteria bacterium
TTTAAAGAAATAAATGAAGCTTATCAAACTCTTGGCAATAAAGAAAAACGCGCCCAATATGATCAATTTGGGTCTACTTTTAATTCTGGAGGAATGGGCGGACAACAAGGTGGATTTGGTGGAAATTGGCAAGATTTTGCAAGAGCTAGTGGTAGCGCGCAGGATTTTAATGGTATTAATTTAGAAGATTTAATGGGTGATTTATTCGGTGGAAGACAAAGAAGTTCACGAACTGGTTCAGCTGGTGGTGAAGATATTCAAATTCAAATGACAATTGATTTTAAAGAAGCTGTGTTTGGCGCAGAGAAAATTATTTCTTTAGATAAGCAAGATTCTTGTGATAAATGCAGTGGCAAAGGTTATGAAAGTAAGAGTAAAATAATTACATGCCCTCAATGTAAAGGATCTGGACAAATTCAACAAACTCAACGCACAATATTTGGAGCATTTTCAACTGCAACAATTTGTCCAACTTGTAAGGGAGAAGGTAAAAAACCAGAACAATATTGTTCCAAATGTCATGGTAATGGCAGAACAAAAACTAAAAAACAAATTAAAATAACAATTCCTGCTGGAATTGATTCTGGTCAAACTATAAAAATTTCTCAACAAGGTAATTCTGGTGTAAGAGGAAATATTTCAGGAGATTTATATGTGTCTTTTAATATTAAACCAGATAAAGAATTTACTAGAGAAAATTACAATATTTTATCAAAAACTGAAATAAATATTTCCCAGGCATCACTTGGTGATAAAATTAAAATTAATACTTTAGATGGGTTTGTTAATTTAAAAATTCCAGCTGGAACACAGTCTCGAAAAGTATTTATTTTAAAAAACAAAGGTGTTCCAGTTTTGAATTCAACAGGTAGAAGAGGCGATCATCAAGTTGAAGTTATTGTAAATATCCCAACTAAATTATCCAGAAAGCAGAAGAAGTTATTGGAAGAATTGAAAAATGTGGTATAATATATACAAATGCTCAACACAACAATAAATTCAATAAATTGGTCATTAAATGGTTATGATTTATATATTTTATTATTTTTCGCAATAATAATTTTATTATGTTTCTTTTTTTTGCGTCACAAAATTTTTGCATTATTGTTCAGCATTTATACTAGTTATTTAATAATTTTATTTTTCCCATTTAATATATGGCTAAATAATTATAGTTTAGGTTTGATAAATAAAATAAAAATATATAGTTTTATTGGGTTAATTTTAATTTTAACTTTTATATTTTCCCAATGCCATATATTTTTTAGTCAAGGTGGAGGAATAATAAAAGCTTCTATTCGTTCTTTATTTTATGGGATTTTAAATGCTGGTCTTTTTTTAAGCTTGCTTATTTTATTATTACCATTAGATTGGCTATCTAAATTTTCTGGAACTAGTTTAAATCTTTTAAGTTCAGATGTTGCTAGATTTGTTTGGATTACTTTGCCAATAGTTTTAATTATATTTTTAAATAAAAAAAGAAAAGGTCCAGGCAGACCAAGTTTGTATTAAATATTTTTTAATTCGTCTAAATTTTTTATATTAATAATCTTTTGCCTTAATTCAGAGGCATTTTTTTGTCCTTTAAAATAATACAAAAGATGTTTTCTTAAAGTTATTAAATTATTATTATATTTTAAAAAATATTTAGTATGTTGAATTGCTGTTTTTTTAATTTGTTTTAAATCAGGTTTTTCTAAACCAGAAAAAATCCACGGATTACCCCAGGCACCTCTCGCAATTCCAATGCCATCTGCGTTTGTTTTTTTTAAAATATTTTTAGCATCTGCAGGTGTATTAATTCCTCCATTTGCTAAAACAGGGATATTTGGTAATAGTTTTTTTATATTTTTAATCATTTCAAAATCTATTTCTCCTGCAAATCCTTGTTTTAAAGATCTTCCGTGAATCATTACTGCTGAAATATTTAGATTTTTTATATATTCTATAAATTCAATTGCAGAAGTGTTTTTAACTTGAGAGCGAATTTTAATTGAAACTGGAAGATTTGTATTATTTATAGTTGTTATTATTATTTCTCGCGCAAGTTTTTTATTATCCATCAGAGCTGCACCAGAGCCTGTTTTTGTTACTTTATGGGCTGGACAGCCAAAATTAATATCAATGCCTGAAAAATTATTTTTATATTTTTTATTTATAATTTTTAAAGCTTTTTCAAAACTTTCTGGTTTATTGCCAAATAACTGTAAAATTACATTTTTTTCTTGTGGTAGTATTTCTAGCATTTTTAAAGTTTTTTCATTCTTTCTCCAAATAGCTTCTACAGAAACCATTTCAGTATAAACAATATCTGCGCCATTTTCTAAACAAATCAACCGAAAAGCAGGATCTGTATATCCTGCCATTGGCGCTAAAGCCATAATCGGCTTATTTTTTTTATATAATTTTGACCAAATATTCTGCATATGCTAGGTTTAATGAAATAGTATAAAAATTTAAATTAAGGAGGAAAATAAAATGGCATGGTTTGGACATGAAGACAGAATATCTGGGGGTGAAATAATTCTTCCTAAAGACATCTTTCAAGCTATTCGACAAAAGAGAAAAATTTTTGAAAAAGAGTACCCTGGTGTTATTTTTACAGATGAAGATCTTTTGGAATATGGTTTAGATTTCCCTATTCCTGAGAGCGTTGTTTTTCTTAATGGTTATATGGTCTCCTAAGTCTTCAATTATAAAACCGTTTTTTTTGATCTCATAGCGAATTTCATCAGCCCGTTTCCAATCTTTATTAGAACGGGCTTTTTTTCTTTGCTCAATTAAATTTTGAATTTCTGCTGGAATAGTTATTTTTTCTTCTTTAATTTCATCTAATTTCAAACCAAATACTTTATCAAAATCTAAAATCAATTTTTTCTTTTCAAAATACGGAAGGAATTCATCTTTGACAACTTCCCATGCCAATGATAAAGCGGCAGGAATGTTGAAGTCATCAGAAATGTAGATTAAAAATTCTTTTTTATAATTATCAATTAAGTCTAAATTTCTTTTATGGATTCGATTTTTCGCACCTACAGGTATGTTAGGATCTTCTTCAGGTTTATTTTGCAAAAATAATTTTAATCTATTAAGTGCAGTTTGATTTGCTTCTAATGCTTCCCATGTGAAATTTTGTTTGCTTTTGTAATGCGCGTTTAAGAAAAAATAACGCAAAGCAAGTGGGTTAAAATTTTTATTTATTATTTCTTGCACAGAATAGGCGGTACCTTCGGATTTTGACATTTTTCTGTTATCTACTAATAGATGTTCATTATGCAACCAGTAATTAGCAAACTTTGTATCATTGGCTGATTCGCTTTGCGCAATTTCATTTGTGTGATGAACAGGAATATGTTCAATGCCACCCATATGAATATCAATTGTATTTCCTAGATATTTTTTAACCATTACAGAACATTCTAAGTGCCAGCCAGGAAAACCTTCTCCCCATGGCGATCTCCAAGTTTGCAGAGCGTTTTTGTGTTTTCCTGCTTTAAAAAACCATAAAGCAAAGTCAGCTGGATTTTTTTTATTTTTATCTTCAACTTCTGCTTTACCTGCGCCTTGTAATTTATCTTCTAGTTTTTGTCCAGACAATTCACCATATTTTTCAAATTTAGAAACATCAAAATAAATTACCAGATCTGTTTGATAAGCAAAATCTTTTTCTAATAAAATTTTAATAAATTTTATATTATCTTTAATGCATTTTGTTGCTCTTGGTTTTTTATCAGCTTCTAAAATGTTTAAAGATTTTATATCAGCTTCAAATATTTTAATATATTTTTTAGCAATTTTTAAAGGATCAAGATTTTCTCTTTTAGCAGCTTTTTCCATTTTATCTTCCCCTTCATCTGAATCAGAAGTTAAATGTCCAACATCTGTATAGTTTCTAACTAATTTTATTTTATAATCTAAATATTTAAAAGTTCGTACAACCAAATCAGCTAAAATCATTGCGCGCATATTGCCAATATGTTGAGTCCAATAAACAGTTGGCCCGCAATGATACATTAAAACCTTGCCATCTTTAATCGGCTTAAATTCTTGTTTTGATCTGGTTAGTGTGTTATATATTTTCATAAAATTACATCCACCTCTTCTTTTTAAAATAAATAGACATTCCAATTGCTCCTGCCATCATAATTGTAACAACAATCCAAAAATCATAAGTTGAACCAACAAAAGGCATAGAATTCATTGTGTTCATTCCAAAAATTGCAGCAAGTAAAGTCAATGGAAAAACAATTACAGAAAAAACAGTTAGAGTTTTAATGATCTCATTTAATCTATGAGAAAGTAATGATTCATGTGTTTCATGCAAAGCATTAATTGTTTCTTTATAATTTTCCAAAAATTCCCAAATATCTTTAGTGTGACTAATCAAGTGATCTAAATAAATGTTTAAATGAGAGCTAGAAAAAATTGTTTCGGAATTTTTAATTAATTTTGTAATAATACTTTTATGCGCTTGCATAATTTTTCTAAAATTTACAATATTTCTCTTAATCCGCATTATTTCCATAATTACATTTAACTTATTTTTTTTAACTTCTAAAATTTTATCTTCAATATTATCAATATCTTGATTAATATGGTTTAATATTGGAAAACAATAATGCAATAAACGATTTAAAATTTCATATAGCAATCGTGAGCTGTTTTGCATAAATTTTTGACGCGCATTTTCAGTGGTTTGGCATTCTTGTTGTAAATCTAAAATTGGCTGTAAATGATTATTATGAACTAAAACAATTTCATTACGTGTAATAAAAAAATCAACTTCAGAAGATTTAATTTCTTGAGTTGCACTGTCATAATATGGGAACATTAAAATCATAAACAGATAATTTTCTCTTACTGTGACTTTTGGTCTTTGATTGGGTGGTAAACAATCAGTTAAATCTTGTTCTTCAAAATCAAAATTGTTTTTAATCCAATCAATTTGTTTTTTAGTTGGTTTATCAACAATGTGCCAAGTTAATGGTGCGTTGGAGTTTTTTATTGTTAAGATATGATTCATAAAATAATTATATCATAAAAATTAAATTTATGGTAAAATTAAACTGTGGAAAATCCAAACAGTTTAGAAAAACAAACTGCAGAAATTTTAAAACCAGAAATTGACTCTGAAGGTTTTGAGTTTGCTGAAAAAGGTACTGAATCCTCCTTCGCTAAAGCTACGGAGGACATGTCAGAAAAAATTTCAAAAGATAATTTGGCTCTATCCACTGATCAAGCAACAATTGGCGCGCCTGGAATTGATTCTAAAGATTCACCTTTGCATCAAAGTGTAGAGGCAATTTTAGAATCAGATTTAGAAGAATTATATTTTCAAATGAATAAACAAGAGCAAAAAGTTTTTAAAGAAAAAGGCGAACAAACAGCTAAGCAGATTATTGAATTAGTTACATCAGCCAAAGCTACATTTGATAAAGTTTTTAAATTAATTAAAAATTGGTTAAAAATTATTCCAGGAGTAAATAAATTTTTTATTGAACAAGACGCAAAAATTAAGGCAGATAAAATTCTACAAATTAAATAAAATGAATTATTATTCTGAACCAACATTTATAGAATCTCTTTTTTCAAATCCAGTTATTGTGGTTGGTTTGTTTTTGCTGTTAATAATTATTGCGATTTTTGTTGCATTAAATATTTGGAAATATTTTGCAAGAAAAGGATTTAATTTGCCATCAGAGTTTAGAAAAGTAATTTTAATGGTTTCTGTACCAAAAGAATCAGTAGCTGGAAAAACAGATAGCGAGGATAATAGTAATGCAAGCAAAATTCAAGAACAAATTTCTTGGGCTGAAAATTTATGGGCAAGTTTAGGTGGATTAAAATCTGCTAAAGGTTTTAAAACTTGGCTATATGGACGATTTGATGAGCTATCTTTAGAAATAGTAGCGCAAGACAAGATGATATATTTTTATGTTGTTGTTCCACAATACTTAGAACAATTTATTGAACAACAAATTTCAGCGCAATATCCACATGCGCAAATTGAACAAGTTGAAGATTATAATATTTTTGCACCTCATGGCAAAATTTCTGCAGCTTATTTAAAATTAGTTAATTCAGATGTTTTTTCGTTTAAGACTTTTCGTAAAATGGAAGCAGATCCTTTAAATGCATTAACTAATTCGTTGTCAAAATTAAGTGATAACGAAGGAGCAGTTATCCAAATAATTTTAAGACCAGCTTATAAAGATTGGAGCAAAAAAGGTAAAAAAATTGTTGAATCAGTGATGGCTGGTAAAAAAATAAGTGAAATTATTAAAGATTCAGGAAGCAAAGCTTGGTATGATAAAATTGCTAAAAGTGCGATAAAAGGTGTTAGTGGAGTTGAAAAAGAGTCAGAACAACATGCTCAACTTTCAGCAATGGATCAAGAAGTTTTAAAATCAATTGAAGAAAAAACATCTAAAGCCACTATGGAAGTTAATTTGCGTGTAATAATTTCTTCGCCAAGCGAAATTGCAGTTAAAACTAATTTGGATAATATTTTAAATTCTTTTTCACAATATAATATTTATGAATATGGCAATAGCTTTAAGGCAATAAAAATGGCAACTAATACAAAAATAATAAATGCTTTTATTCACAGAACATATTTAAAAGATCAAGGTTATGTTTTAAATACTGAAGAAATCGCATCATTATTTCATTTTCCATTACCAAATTGTCCTACACCAAATATTCATTGGCTTGGCGCTCGCAAAGCTCCAGCACCAGTTAATATGCCACAACAAGGCTTAATTTTAGGTGAAAATATTTATCGCAACAAAGAAACAATTGTGAGAATTAAATCAGAAGATCGTCGCAGGCATGTTTATATTATCGGAATGACAGGAACAGGTAAATCAAAATTAATGGTCAATATGGCACTTCAGGATATTCAAAATAATGAAGGAGTCTGTTATGTTGACCCACATGGTGAAGAAGTTGAGTTAATTGCATCAGCTATTCCGAAACATAGAATGAAAGATGTAATATATTTTGATCCTTCAGACACAGAAATGCCTATTGGTTTAAATATGCTAGAAGCTGAAACCATTGAACAAAAAGATTTTGCTACTCAAGAAATGATTCAGATTTTTTATAAATTAGTAACTGATCCTGCCATGCTTGGCCCAATGTTTGAACATTATATGCGAAATGCAATGTTATTATTAATGGCAGACAAAGAAAATCCAAGCACTATTGTTGAAATTCCACGAGTATTTGTTGATGAAGAATTTCGTCAAGCTAAATTAAAAAAATGTGATGATATTTTAGTCAAAGCTTTTTGGGAAAAAGAATATGCAGCTTCACAAAAAGGCTCAACTGGCGCAGACATGCTTTCTTATGTTATTTCTAAAGTTGGTAGATTTATTGAAAATGAAATGATGCGTAATATTATTGGTCAGCCAAATTCTGGTTTTGATATACGAGACATAATGGATGAAAAGAAAATATTATTAGTGAATTTATCTAAAGGCAAAGTAGGAGAAGTAAATAGTGATTTGTTAGGACTTATTTTAGTCTCCAAACTTCAAATTGCAGCAATGGGACGGGCAGATATTCCTCAAGAACAACGGCATGATTTTTATTTATACATTGATGAATTTCAAAATTATGTTACAGATTCAATTGCCACTATTTTAGCAGAAGCGCGAAAATATAGATTAAATTTAAATATGGCGCATCAATATATTAGTCAGTTAGTTAAAAATAATGATGCATCAGTTCGTGAAGCAGTATTTGGAAATGCTGGCACAATGATTTCTTTTAGAGTTGGTGTTGAAGATACTGAAACTTTAACTAAACAATATGCTCCAGTTTTTAATGAATTTGATTTAATGAACATTGAAAAGTATAATGCTTATGTGCGCTTACTTGTTGATAATGAAGCAGCACGGCCATTTAATATGCATGCATTTCCACCTGTTGAAGGAAATTCAGAAATAGCTAAAGTTGTTAGAGATTATTCGCGTGAGCAATATGGAAAACCTAAAGATATTGTAGAGAAAGAAATTCTAAAACGCTCCAAACTTGGTCAGCAAGATGAAGTTGAAACTAAAGATGCAATGGATATGAGGTAAAAAAAGTAATTAAGTAATTAAGAAATTAAGGGTATGGACAGGTTTGTAACCTGTCCTTTTGATTTGATTTTTTTACTTGTTTTTGATAAGATAAAATTATGACATCACAAGAAATACGACATAAATATATTGATTTTTTTATAAAAAAAGGGCATATAGAAATTCCTAGTGCTTCTTTAGTTCCTGAAAATGATTCTTCAACACTTTTTGTTTCTGCTGGCATGCAGCCAATTGCGCCATTTTTAATAGGTGAAAAACATCCATCTGGTGATAAATTAGTAAATTCTCAAAAATGTATTCGCACTGGTGATATTGATGAGGTGGGTGATAAAACACATCATACTTTTTTTGAAATGCTTGGACATTGGTCTTTGGGCGCATATTTTAAAGACGAGGCCATAAAATTAAGTTGGGAATTTTTAACAGAAATTTTAAATTTAGATAAAAATAGATTAGCTTTTTCTGTTTTTGAAGGTGATGAAAATTCACCCAGAGATGAAGAGGCTGCGCAAGCTTGGCAAAAATTAGGCGTGCTAGAATCTAGAATTGCATATTTATCTAAAAAAGAAAATTGGTGGGAACCAGATGGTGACAGTGGTCCTTGCGGTCCAGATACAGAAATGTTTTATTGGACAGATAACTCAACTCCTGCACTAGAAAAATTTGATCCAGAAGATTCTAGATGGGTTGAAATTGGAAATGATGTGTTAATGCAATATAATAAAATTGCTAAAAATAAATATAAACCAGCAGAACAAAAAAATATAGATAATGGCACAGGTTTAGAAAGATTAACTGCTGTAATGAATAATTTAGATGATAATTATTTGACTGATCTGTTTTTGCCAGTTATCCAAGAAATAGAAAAATTATCTGGAAAAAATTATTCTGATGTCCCTGAAGGTGCTATGAAGAGTATGCGCATAATTGCAGATCATCTGCGTGCTGCCACATTTATTTTAGCTGATAATTCTGGCATTGTCCCGTCAAACACAGACAGAGGCTATGTTTTGAGAAAATTAATTAGAAGAGCAATTCGTCACGCTAGAATGCTTGGTATTCAAAATAATTTTACTAACAAAATTGGTGAAGTTATGATCGATTTGATGTCAGAAATTTACCCTGAATTAGAAAAAAATAAAAATTTTATAATAAATAATTTAAAATTAGAAGAAGAAAAATTTACTAAAACACTTCAGCAAGGCCTAAAAGAATTTGAAAAGGCAGTAGGTGAGAGTGATACAATTTCTGGGAAAATAGCTTTTAATTTATTTCAGACTTATGGATTTCCTTTAGAACTAACACAAGAATTAGCAAGAGAAAAGAATATAAAAGTAGATGAAGAAAAATTTAATGCTGAGATGAAAAAACACCAAGATTTGTCTAGAACAGCTACAGCTGGTAAGTTTAAGGGCGGATTGGCTAATCAATCTGAACAAACTATAAAATATCACACAACAGCTCATTTAATGCTAGCTGCTTTAAGGCAAGTTTTAGGTAATCATGTAGAACAAAAGGGTTCAAACATTAATGAAGAGCGTTTGCGTTTTGATTTTTCGCATTCTAAAAAATTATCTGATCAAGAAAAAAGTAGAGTAGAAGAATTAGTTAATAACTGGATAAATCAAGATTTAGAAGTTAAATGCAAAGAAATGAGCTTAGATGAAGCTAAGCAAAAAAACGCCACAGGAATTTTTACAGATAAGTATGGTGATAAGGTTAAAGTATATTTTATAAATAATATCAGCGCTGAGATTTGTGGCGGTCCGCATGTAGAAAAAACAGAAGTATTAGGAAAATTTAAAATTAAAAAAGAGCAATCTAGTTCTGCTGGAATTAGGCGCATTAAAGCAATATTGGAATAAAATTTATGCCATCATTTAATGTAAAAACAATTAAACATCAAAATAGTTTTCAGCAAAGAGTGCAACCAAAAAAGTCAAAGTTTGGTTTTAAAATTTTTTTAGCAATAATTTTAGTTGCTGTTTTTTATGTTTTATTTTCATTTGTTTTACCACGCGTAGATGTAATAATAGTGCCAGTTACTCAAGATTATGAAAAAGAGTTTGATATTCAATTAACAACTAACAGCTCCAAAACAAATTTTAATAACAATGTCTTTTTAGCTGAAGTTTTGCAGTCAAGTTTAAGTGAAACAGAAGTTTTTAATGCAACAGGTGAAAAAGATATTGGCGATAAAGCTCAAGGTAAAGCTGTTTTTTATAATTCAACTGGTCGCTCTCAACCAGTTACACCAAATGTTGATTTAATCAATGATCAAGGAATAATTTTTATTGTTAAAGAAAATATTACTATTCCAGGTGCTAAAGTTGATGAAAATGGCAATATTGTTCCAGGCCAAATTACTGTTTCTATTGAATCAAAAGATCCGGGAGAAAAAGGTAATGTTCAGCCAGGGCGTATTAATATTTCAGCATTATTAATTGATAAACAAGAAAAAATTTTTGGTGATATTTTGGAATCAATGATTGGTGGTAATTCTAAAATTGTTAAAGTTGTTTCTCAAGATGATTTAGATAATGCCAAAGATGAATTAATTAAAAAACTTGAACCAGAACTTAAGGAAAAGATTTCTAAAAATGCTCTTGATAATTTTGTTGTTTCTGATAAATTAATTACATTTGATGATTCTGAAATTTCTACTCAAGCTAAAGTTGATACTGAAGTTAAGAAGTTTGAAGTTAGCCTGAATTTAAAAGCCAATGCAATGGTTTATGATAATAAATCTTTGCGGTTGTTTGTATATGATAAATTTTTACAAGATTTGCCAGCTGGACAAGTTATTGCTGAAACAGAGTTTGGTTATATTGATTCAAGATTAGAAATTGAAGTGCAAAATATTGATATGAATTTAGGTTTAGCTAATTTAAAAATTAATGCTACTTTTCCAGTTGCAAAACAAATTAAACTTGATGATGTAAGGAAAAATATTTTAGGAAAACACGAACGTGAAGCTAGGCGATATATTTTATCTTTAGAAAATATCAAAGATGTACGATTTGTATTTTCTCTTTCCTTAAATGATAAAATACCAACTGATGAAAAAAAAGTTGATGTGAGATTGGGTGAAATAAAATAAATTTGACATTATTTTAATAATTACTTATACTATATTCATAGAAAAAATAATAAAAAATAAGCTTAAATTGGCTTTAAAAAGGAATAAAAATTCTGGTGTATTTTAATGCACCCATAATTTCGCGCATTTAATCAAATTTAATGTTACAAGAACAAAATTCAAATTCAAAATTAAATAACTCAAATAAAAATCAAGATTTTAGTAATTTTAAAGTTAATAAAAAAGGTTTTATTGAGGTAGATGGTGAAATTTTAGAAACCTTGCCAAGTATTACATTTCGTGTTAAATTAGAAAATGATCACGAAATTATGGCACGATTATCAGGCAAGATGAGAATGTACCGTATTATGTTATTGCCAGGAGATAAAGTTAAAATTGAGATGAGTCCGTATGATTTAGACAAAGGTAGAATAACATATAGATATTAATTATTTTTTATGAAAGTTCGAGCATCAGTAAAAAAAATGTGTAAAGATTGTAAAGTTATTCGTCGTAAAGGACGAGTTGTTGTTATTTGTAAAAATCCTCGTCACAAACAACGGCAAGGATAAAAAAATATGCCAAGAATTTCAGGAATTAATTTGCCCAATGATAAAAGAATAGAAATAGGATTAACCTATGTTTTTGGTGTTGGACGGAGTTTGTCAAATAAGATTTTAAAAGAATTAAAAATTAATCCAGATATTCGAGTTAAAGACTTAAGTGAAAATGATGTAAATAAGCTAAGACAAAAAATTGAAAAAGAATATACTGTTGAAGGCGATTTAAGACGCGAAAAATTAGGTAATATTAAACGATTAAAAGAAATTAATAGTTATCGTGGCTCACGACATTCAAAAGGTTTGCCTTGTAGAGGGCAAAAAACTCGTAGTAATTCACGAACCTTGCGAGGAAATAAAAGAGTTGGTGTTGGATCAGGTAGAAAATCAACAGCACAAAAAACATAAATTATGTCAGATAAAGAAAATAAAAATTTAGAACAAGAAAAAAAAGAATCATCTGAAAAAAAAGATGATAATTTCGAATTACAAACAGTAGTAGTTAAAGGTAAAAAGAAAAAAAAATCAGCTCCATTTTTGCGCGGTGGACGGGGTCAAGCGCACATTAAATCATCATATAATAATACAATTGTTTCAATTACTGATTTAAACGGATCTGTTTTGGCTTGGTCAACAGCTGGAAAGTGTGGATTTAAAGGTCCTAAAAAAGCCACTCCTTATGCAGCAGGTGTAATTGTTAGATCTTTGGCAAGTAAAATAAAAGAATTAAGCATTAAAGAAGTTGATGTATTTGTTAAAGGCGTTGGCACTGGACGGGAAGCAGCTATCCGCGCTTTAGGTTCAAGTGGTTTATCAGTAATTTCAATTAAAGATGTGACGCCAATTCCACATGGTGGTTGTCGTCCTAAAAAGAAACGAAGAGTTTAATATTTAAATTATGTCAAAATATTTAGGTCCAAAATGTAAATTATGTCGCAGACTTGGTGTAAAACTATGTTCTAAAGGAGAACGGGGTTTAGGATCCAAGTGTGCTTTAATTAAGAGAAATTATCCTCCAGGTGTTCATGGCCCAAAAGGATATCCTAGATTAACTGATTATGGTGTACATTTAAAAGAAAAGCAAAAAGTACGGACAATGTATTTTGTTTTAGAAAGACAATTAAAAAAATATTTTATGCAAGCCTCTAAAAGCAAAACAGATACAGGTCTAAAATTTGTTGAACTTTTAGAAAGACGATTAGATAATGTAATTTATCGTTTAGGTTTAGCTGTTTCGCGTCCACAAGCGCGTCAAATGGTTAGTCATAATTTGTTTTTGATTAATAATAAAAAAATAAATGTTCCATCTTGCGAAGTCAAATCTGGCGATGTAATTACAATTCTTAAAGAAAAAAGTTTAAATAATGGTGTTTTAGCAGAAAATTTAAAAAGCATTAAAACAGATGAAATACCAAGTTGGCTTGATTGGGATGTTAAAGAAAATAAGGCAAAAATTGTTAATTTGCCAAAGGAAAATGATCTTAATGTAGGAATTGATACACGGTTAGTTGTTGAATATTATTCTAAATAATAATTAATTAAAATTAAATAACTAAAAAATATGAACATTATCCCCACAGCTCAAAAAAAAGAATTTGTTTCTGAATCAACATACAAAGGCAAATTTATTATTGAGCCACTTTTTCCTGGATATGGATTAACTATTGGCAATGCTTTGCGTAGAGTATTATTATCTTCACTTGAAGGTGTTGCAATTAGTTCAATTCGTGTTAAAGGAGCTAGCCATGAATTTACAGCAATAGAAGGTGTAAAAGAAGATTTAATTGATATTATTTTAAATCTTAAACAAGTTCGTTTTGATGTAACAGGTGAATTTGAAGAACCAATAAAAATTGAATTAAATGCAAAAGGTGTTAAAGAAGTTAAGGCTAGTGATTTCAAGAAAACTGCTGGTGTCAAAATTGCTAATCCAGATTTAGTTATTGCTAATTTGACAGACAGCAAAGCTAGTTTTGAATTAGAAGTTTGGGTTGAAAAAGGGCGTGGCTATTTATCAACAGAAATGATGGAGAATAAAGAAAGAGAAATTGGTGTTATTGCAATTGATGCAATGTTCACTCCAATTAAACAAGTGTCTATTGATACTGAAAATGTCCGTGTAGAAGATATGACTAACTGGGATAGATTAATTTTAAATTTAGAAACTGATGGAACAATTTCGTGTGAAGATGCATTAAACAAATCAGCTAATATTTTAGTTGAGCAGTTTCAATTTTTATTAGAAGATAATAAAGAAGACAAACCTAAAAAAGAAAAATAAATTATTATGCGACATCAAAAGACTAAAAGATCATTAGGAAGAAAAACCGGACCACGCAAGGGATTGTTAAAAAATTTGTTGCAGTCTTTAATTTTGTATGAAAAAATAAAAACTACTGAAATTAAAGCTAAAGAAATTAAGCCATTAATGGAAAAAATGATTACTCGTGCTAAAAACGATAATTTGCATAATCGTCGTGAAATAATGAAAACTATTCCAACTAATAAAGCTGTTAAAAAATTATTTGAAGTTATTGGTCCTAAATACAAAGACCGTAAAGGTGGGTATTTGAGGATTACTAAGATCGGCGAGCGCAAGGGCGATAGTGCTAGTATTGCGGTGATTGAGTTTGTATAGTTTTCAATTTTTAAATTTTATAATTTTATAATTTCTAAATAAATCTAAATTTTTAATTTTTAAAAATTAAACATTAAAAATTGTTTATAAAATTAAAAATTACAAAATTACAAAATTTTATTTATGTTAAATCGTAAAACTCACACAATAGACATGCAGGATAAAATTCTAGGCAGAGTTGCTTCAGAGGTTGCTTTGCTTTTGCGTGGTAAAAATAAACCATCATTTACACCGCATTTGGATGAAGGTGATGAAGTTATTATAAAAAATGTAAATAAAATGAAATTTACTGGTAAAAAATTAGAAGATAAAGTTTATAAACATCACACTGGTTATGTTGGGAATTTAAAAGTTACAAAGATGGGTGAAGTTTATGAAAAAAATCCGCAAAAAGTTTTTAATAAAGCAGTTTATAATATGCTTCCAAAAAATAAATTAAGAAAAGAAATGATGAAAAGATTAAAATATGAATAAAGAAAAAAACAATAAATTAAATAAAAAACCAGCTGTTAAAAAAACAGTAGATTTTATTCGTGCAGTTGGCAGAAGAAAAACTTCATCTGCTAGAGTTCGCTTATATCCTAAAGGAAAAGGCAAAATTGAAATTAATAGCCGTGAATTAACAAATTATTTTCCTCATCCTCTATTAAAACAAAAAGTTGTTGCTCCTTTAGTTGCAGTTGGCAAAGAAAAAGATTTTGATTTTACTATTAAAATTGTTGGTGGTGGACCAATGGGGCAGGCAGATGCGTGCGCTCATGGCATTGCCAGAGCTTTAGTAAAATTTAATGAGGAAGATTATAAAGTGATTTTACGCAAATCTGGATTTTTAACTCGCGATCCTAGACAAAAAGAAAGAAAAAAACCAGGTCTTAAAAAAGCAAGACGCGCTCCACAATGGAGTAAGAGATAAATTTTTGTTAAAAATTATATTTTTAAAAAATAAAATACCCAGCATTATAAAATGCCGGGTTTTTTGATATTAAAAAAAATTAAAAATTAACGCAGGCCTCAAAATATCCTTTTGCCTTTTCTCGTAATTCTTTAGTCAAATTACGCATACAAGATCCAGACAAATCATCTATTCTTTGTCCATTATACTTAACGACACCATCACCACAAACTTGAACAGAAATACCATTATCTTGAAAAATAACTTTATCCAGATTTGTATCGTATTTTTCATTTTTGGCATTATCAGTTACTGTTACTGTTATTATTGAATCATCAGCCCAGAAATGTGGATAATTATGTATTTTAACTAATATTAGCAGAAATATATTAAAAATCTATTAATAAAAAATAAGATACATTAATAACAAATATTAACAATAAAAATTATTATTTATTATGTTAATATACTACGATCGTAGCAGATTAACATAATAGTTTTTATGATCTAAATGTGGTCTAATTAAAATTTTAATTAAGATTTTTTATTTATCTATTTCAAATTAAAGTATTTTTTAATTTCATCTTCACGATTAATACTTTCTGCTGTTATATAATTAAACCATTTAGCTTCTTTGGCAGTAGGAATTAAAGCATAAATGCAATCAATTACATCATAAGGATAAATCCAAACACTTTTTTGCAAACGATAAAATCCAATCTCTTTTAAAATTTTTCGCATATTGTCTCTAAAAATTCTTTTATTTTCTGGAATATCAAAAACAAGAATACGCCATTTTTTATCCCAGCGTTTACATTTCTTTTTAAGTTTTTTTTCAATCAATATTTTTTTAAGTAGTTTTATTCCTTGTGGGGTGAGCTTGTAAAGAATTTCTTTATCTATTTTATTTTTTTGCAGATAACCATTTCGTTTTAAATTAGCTAATGTATAATAAGGCATAGGAGGGCTACCACCTATTATATTTGCTTTCATATAGCCATAAGGGTTGATAGCGTAAATTATAATATTTTGATGTTCATCAATAAAATTCATTAAAACTTTTTTTGTTTTTTGACTTAATTTTGTAAGGTTCATATAATTTTATTGAGTATGTTAATTCAATACGATCGTAGTATATTAACATACACTATTTTAATTGTTTTGTTTGTTGTTATTTAAAAATTTTTTAATTCTTCCCTCACAACCTCTCTATCATCCCAATCAATCATTTTGCCATGAGCTAAACACATTTTCTGTTCAGCGCCTTTGCCTGTGATTAAAATTAAAGGTTGCTGTTGCTCCTGAATTAATTCAGTAGCAAGTTCTAAAGCTTTTTTAATTGCTTCTCTGCGGTCTAATATTTTATATAATTTATTTTCTGAAATTGGTTCTGCCACTTGATCAATAATTTCTTGAGGGTCTTCATCATATGGATCTTCATTTGTTACAATTATAATATCTGCGTTTTCTGATGCTAATTTTCCAAGAGTTGATCTACGAGATTTATCTCTTCCTCCACCAGCTGAACCTAAAACATGAATTATTTTATTATGTGAAATATTTTTTATTGTATTATATAACTGTTCAATAGCTTTTGGTTCAAAAGCATAATCAATTAGAATTTTAATTCCTAAATTATTTTTAACAAATTCTAATCTGCCTGGTAATGGTTTTAAATTTTCAACAGCAAATTTGATTTTATTTTCTGGAATATTTAAGACTTTTGCAACAGCAACACCAGCCAGAACATTGTATTGATTATAATTGCCAAGCAATTTGATTTTTAGATTATTTAACTTTATATCAGCGTTTGAATTTATTCCGTAAGTTATTTTTTTTTCTGACCAAAAATTTAAAAAGTATTTTGCATATTCATCATCCAAATTCGCGATAATCGTCTTTTTGAATTCCCTTAATTTCTTAATTTCTAATTTCTCAATTTCTTTATGAAAAATTTTACTTAATTTTTTCTTTTTACAAGAATGTAGATAATCAAATAAACGACCCTTAGCTTTTTTATAATTCTCAAAATTTCCATGAGATTCTATATGCTCTGGGTATAAATTAGTAAAAACTAAAATGTCATAATTAATTCCTAAATGACGAAATTGTTTAATACCTTCTGAAGTTGTTTCAACAATTGCAATTTCGCATTTATTTTTTGTCATTTTTTTTAACAATTTTTGCAATTGAAATTTTCCAATCATTGTCATTTTTTTATCATTTAACCATTCTTTTTTATCAATTTTAAATAAAGTTGTAGTTGACATGCCAACTTTAAATCCAGCTGATTCTAAAATTTGAGACATAAAATAGCAAGAAGAAGATTTGCCAGTAGTTCCAGTCACACCAATAACTATCATTTTATTACTTGGATAAAAATATATTAAAGCACTTAATTTGGCTAAAAACCAATGATAAATCGGCTGTCCAATTTTAAACAGCTTTTTTGGAATTAATTTTTTAATTAAATTTAGCATTTTATTTATTATGTCATCCCGAGTGGCTTTTAGGACAATTAGGAACCGAGGGATCTCTTAATCGTGGATTAACAAAATTTAAGGGATTCCTCCACTCCTAGCAACCCTAGTTGCCAGTCGGAATGACAAAGAAAATATTTTATTTTTCAAATTGCTTATAGAAAACTAATCCTAATGGAAAATATATCCAAAAAGAAAAAAAGCGATAAATAAGCATTACAGATAAAGCTAGCTCTAAAGGTGTGCCAAGTGAATTAAAAATCAAAACCATTGAAGCGTCAAATGCACCTAATCCGCCTGGGATAAAAGAAATTAAACCAAACAAACGGCCAAAAGCAAAAGCAACAACTCCTAAGCCAATTGGAACTAAAGATCCAAAAGCTAAAAACAGCAAAAATATAGTTAAACCATCAGACAAAAATTTTAAAAATTGCATTAAAGCTGGTTGTAAAATTTTTAATTTATTATTTTTAAGCCATGTCAAGTCTTTGTAAAAATCATTTAATAATTCTTTAATTCTATCTTCTTGTCTGATTCCATCTTCAGCTTTATCAATTTTTTCTGCCAACCAAACAACTCTTTTATGCGCGCGCTTTTTTTTGCCTATAAAAAAATAAACTGCAAATATAAAAAAACAAATAACTGATGCAAAACCAGCAACTGCAATTTTTTGAGTATATCCAATATTACCAAGTTTAAAAAATAAATAAATTAAACTTAAAATTAATAAGAAAATAAAAGCAGAATAATAACATAATAATTCTATTATTATTGATAAAAGCGCTTTGCCTTCTTTTATTCCTTGTTTTTTTAGTTGTTTTAAAAACCATAAATATCCAGCAAATCCAAATGATGGAATAGTGAAATTTAAAAATAAAATAGTAATACCAGTTTTAACAAGTTTTAAAAATTTAAAAGCAGGTATGTTGACAATTTTAAATGTTGATTTATAAACCATAGCTTGTAAAGAAAAATTTAAATATTGCGAAGCAAAAGCTAAAGCTAGCCAATGCCATTTAGCTTCACTGAAAAGTTGTCCAATTTCGCGTAATTCAGAAAATTTAAATAAAGTTATAATAACAACAATGACCAATAAAAGTGGGAAAAATAGTTTTTTAAAACTAATTTTTAATGGTTTATTGTTTAAAGTTGAAGCAGATAAAGTCATATAATATTTTTTAAAAATCTTCCTATTCTAAATATATTATACCATTTTTTATTTAATACATAATCAAACGCACCTATAAAATTTATTTCTTTTCCAGAGAACCCTTTTTTAAATCTAGTAATCCCAGCCCAGTTATTTTCATTAATTCCCCAAAAATCATAATATTTATAGCCATTTTTTTTAGCCCACTTTATTGCCTCCCATTGAATTAAATAATTTGGCATTAAATTTCTTTTTTCATTTGATGATGCTCCGTAAAAATATGTGACTGTATCTCCATAATTTATATTAATAATACTAGCTAAAAAATTGTTATTATATTCTGCTATAAATTGTGTAATATTTAGATTTTTATTATTTAATAAATTTTCATAATAATTTTTATTAAATATATTAATTTTATCTCTTTTTGCTGTTTCTTTAATTAAATTATAAAAAATATTTATATTTTTTTCTTGCTTAATTTTAACTCCTTTTCTTTCAGCAAGTTTTATATTATATCTAGTTTTTTGATGCATTGCTTTTAATAATTCATCTTTTGATTTTTCTAAATCTAAAATTAAAGTATTTTCAGGTTCTATTAAATTAGTTAAAATTTTAGGCTGAATAAAATTATTATTTTTTAAAAATTTATTATCTATATTGTTAACAGGCGCAATCCTAAAAAAAATAATTTTTTCTTGCTTAGCAATTTTCTTAATCTCATTAGCAACTAATTCTAATATTTTATTTTGAAATTTGAAATTTGAAATTTGAAATTTATTTGGAAATTGGAAATTGTGATTTGGAAATTTTACTATTGGTCCTTTAGGGCAGTTTAAATAAAATTTATTTTTAAATATTTTTTTTTGAATAAAATGTGCAACTGCTATCAATTCTTCATCCTCAAAAACACCAAATCTAAAAACTTTATTTTCACAAAAATCACCCCATTCCCAAGATTGCAAAAAACTAGCTGGCGAGCTATT
>CAZAVD010000013.1:0-1699 GCA_964488715.1 uncultured Gammaproteobacteria bacterium
CCTAAAATATTTGATAATAATTCTGAAGTTTTGGATTTATCTTTAGCAATTTCCCTTGTTAAAACAGAAGATAAGCCAACATCAATTAAAACAGAAAAAATTGTAGTAAAAGCAAAAGCAAACGCATATTTTCCTAATTCATCAACTGCTAATCCACGCGCTAAAAAAGTAAAATAAACAAAAGCTAGTACTTTTTGAAATACAAGCGCAACTGTGTAATATGTTGTGTTTTGGGTTAGGGTTTGTTTCATAATCTTATTTTAGCATTTTTTAATGCTTTAATAAACTTCAACATCCCTATTTTCTGGCACTACCTCAACCCAAATATTGCCGGGCGTGAAAATTATTTCTTGATTAGAATTATTATAAAATAAAGTGCGTTCTTCTAAACTATCTTTTTTCCAAACGCCTTTAATAATTTGTCCATTAAAAAATATCCAAGCTTTGCCTGTTCCTAAAGTTTCAATATGTAAACGATCTTCAGAGTCTAAATGTTTTTCTTTTGGAACAAATTGAATAATTAAATTTTTAGTACTAATTTGTTTATTAACTAAAACATCAATATGCGGGGCATTATTTTGAAATCTTAAATATGAATTAGTTGTTGTATTATATTTATATTTAACATCAAATAAAATTCCAGGAGAATAATTAATATTAATTTTATTAATTTTTTGATTAGATTGAGTAAATTTTTCTTTGCTAAATTGCCATTTAGAATAATTTGGCGTTTTATTATTTAATTCCCAATCCTTGCGTGCTAATTCCAGTCTTTCATTTGAAGTAAAAAGATTATGAGGACTAAATTTATTTTTATCTCGCCAAAAATATAGTGGCCCATAAGAGGTAATTTCTTCTAAGTTTAAAATTTTTAAGTCTTTTATTTTTTGTAAAGCTTCAGGCGATCCACCAGAATGTGCATAAAGAGCATTAAGTTCTTTTGTCCAAGATAAATAATATGGTCTAGCGCTTCTTACTGGACCAATTTTTGCTAAGCTTTCATTTGTTGTAAAAACAGCCATTAAACGGGTAGCCCCACCTTCTGTTAAAGTGTTATAAACTAATTGCGCCTTACTTAATCCACTTTGTGGCCAAGCATCAGGATTATTATCAATCATTATAGCTATTGGCCATAAATTGGTTATATTTTTATCTACGCACATTCCATCAAGATGTCTAACAAATTTGCAATCTGTTTTTATTTTATTACCAATTAGGTTAAGAGTTTTTTCAATATAATTTATTGTATCTGTGTAATAAAAATAAATTCCTGTTAAAATTAAAAAAACCAGGATTATTAAACTGGTTAGATAAATTTTATTTAAGTTGTTTAATTTTATTTTTAGCATTTAGTTTTTTTAAATAATTATTCAAAGATTTGAACTGTAAATCCATTAGGTGCTTCATTAATAAAATTTCTTTCAGGACAACCACCCCAGCCTTGATCATCAATTTTATTTTCAAAATTCATAATTTGTAAAATATAAAATGCTTTTTTACATCCAAAACTATTTTCAGGAAATTTTTTATAACGATAATAATACCGTGCAGAGTTAACTGGATCTTTTGGCATTTGATCAATTAAATCAGCTTTAGCTAGAGTATTAATAAAGTTAAATTCTGAATTAAGAGGCTCATATGTTGTGTCCCAACCACTAAAATCAGGGTCAGTAACTTCAGGAAAACGATTAAAAATAGA
>CAZAVD010000013.1:1799-17903 GCA_964488715.1 uncultured Gammaproteobacteria bacterium
TGTCCCAACCACTAAAATCAGGGTCAGTAACTTCAGGAAAACGATTAAAAATAGATTGATAAACACTTAAAGCTGTTTGTAATTGCTTTATATCAGCTTTGCGTTTTATATCTTTAATTTTAGATCGAATAGTGTCAAAAGAAATAATTGAAAGAGTAATTAAAAACAAAATAAGTGTTAAATTAAAAACTTTTTGAATTTTAAAATTAGCTGATTTTTTTTTGAACTAAAGGCATATTTTGTTTCTGTTTTTGCTAATTATTCTGCTTGAAAATCAGGCGTAAAAATTTCATATTTATTATCATCATTGCCACCATCATTTTCCATTAAATCATTATCAAGTTCTAATTGAGCCATAATTTTAAAATCAACTCCGTCACTTTTATAATCATAATAATAATCACTTAAAATATCGCTTGGCAATTCAGTCATTAACCCACTAGAAACTAAAGCTGAAAGAGAGCTGTCACTAAAATGAGCCCATTCTGTCTGGATAGGATATCGTCCGTTTCCATCACCAGATAAATACAAGCCTAAAGCAGTTGATACTTGTTTTAAATCTCCTTTACGATTTACATCGCGAGATTTTTGTCTGGCATTTAGTAATCCTGACATTGCAAGAGAAGATAATAATCCAACAATAGCGATTACAACCAATAATTCAATAAGTGTAAATCCTTTGTTATGTTTTTTTGTTACGAGCATATGATGTTTAAATAATTTAATTTATTTTGTTTCTTTGGATTCATTTAGTTTTTCTTCTGTTTTTGATTCTTCTTTTTCATCACTTGTTTTTTCTCCATCTTCTTTTTCATCTTTTGTTTCTTCAACAACAGGCTCTTCTTCTGCTTTTGGTTCTTCAACTAAAGCAATTGTTGTTTCAAGATCATTTAAAATTTGTACTTTATCTGATACATTTAAATCTTTTACCCTTATTATATCATCAAATGTTTTTAAGGTCGATAAATCAATTTCAATATTAGAAATTAAATCTCCTGGCAAACATTCAATTTCTACATGATCTATTGCCTTAATTAATGACCCACTTAAATCTTTAACAGCAGGAGCTTCGTTAATAAATTTAAGTTCAACTTCTGTTTTAATTTTTTTATCCATTCTTACTTGATAAAAATCAATATGTAAAAATTTGTGAGTAATTGGATCGCGTTGTGTGTCTTTTATTAAAACTTTAACTTTTTCTTTGTCATTAATAGTTAAGTCAATTAAATCAGATTCAGTTACTTGATTATATAGTTTTTCAAAATCAACATATTCCATAACTAAGTTATGGTTTTCAATTCCATGACCATACAAAACAGCTGGCAATTTATCTTCTTCACGCAAAGACGCAATATGTTTGCCAGTTAAATTTCTAATTTGAGCTTTTAGGTTAATATTTTTTTCAGTCATAAATTAGGGTCTCTCCCCCTTTTCAAGGGGGAGACTAAGAGGGGGTTAATAAATCCATTTTACAATTCTTGTGATTTTTTGTCAACTAGTTCTTTAATTTTATCAAAAAATTCTTGTTTATTTATTTCAACAACATCTTCACTGCCTCTCTTGCGAACATGCAGATTATCTGAATTAATTTCTTTATCACCAATTACTAGCATATATGGAATTTTTTGACCTATGGCTTTACGAATTTTATTGCCAACTGTTTCGTCTTCGTCCCAAACTTCTACTCTAATATTATTATTTTTAAATTCATCTGCTAACTCTTGACAATATTTATGATGTGATTCGCCAACAGAAATTATTATAATTTGAGTAGGTGAGAGCCACAAAGGAAACGCGCCAGCATAATGTTCAATTAATAATACCAAAAATCTCTCATAAGAACCTAATACCGCACGATGTACCATTACTGGATTTATTTCATTACCGTTTTTATCAGTATAAAACAAATTAAATCTTTTTGGTGTAGCAAAGTCAATTTGAACTGTTGGGATTTGAATTTCATTTCCTAGTGCAGTTTTAAACATGAAGTCAAGTTTAGGACCATAAAGTGCAGCTTCACCCTCGCATCTTTTTGCATTTAAATTCATTTCATTTGATACTTCTTCTAGAATTTTTTCACATTCATTCCAATCTTCTTCTGTACCAATATATTTTTCTGGATGATCTTGATCTCTAACTGAAAGTGAAACCCAGAATTTGTCTAATAGTCCTAATGAGCCATAAAAATCTTGTATAATATTTATCATTCTTTTTATTTCTTCTTTAACTTGAGAAACTTCACAAAAAGAATGACCATCTTCAACTGTAATTGCATAAACACGATTTAACCCGCCAACTTCTCCAGTTTTTTCAGCTCGGTATTGTTTATCTGATTCCATATATCGGATTGGTAAATTTCGATAAGATCTTTTTCGAGAAGCATAAATTTGTGTTTCATGAGGGCATAAAACTGGACCTACTACAAAATTATGATCTTTGGCAGAAGTAACATGAAATAATTCATCGCCAAATTTTTTGGCATGTCCGGATGCTTCATATAAATCAATTTTTGCAAAATGAGGAGTTCTAACTTTTTCAAAACCATAATCACGACAAACTTTTTCAATATGTTTTTGTAGTTCATCAATAATTATAGTGCCTTTTGGTGTAAACATTGGCAACCCAGCACCTACTAAATCTGAAAAACAAAATAAATCTAATTCTTTGCCAATTTTTCTATGGTCTCTTTTCTCAGCTTCTTCTAAAAGTTTTAAATATTCTTCTAACTCACTTTTCTTTTCAAAAGCTGTGCCATAAATTCTTGTTAACATTTTGTTTTTTTCATCACCACGCCAATATGCACCAGCTAGTTTAGTTAATTTAAAGGCGCCAATTTTTCCAGTTGATTCTACATGAGGTCCAGCGCAAATATCTATAAAATTATTTCCTGTTTTATATATAGATACTTTTTCATTTCGTTCTTCAATCTCATCTAACCATTCTTGTTTATATGGATTATTTTCGAAAAGTTTGCGTGCTTCTTTAACAGAAATTTCTTCTTTAGTAATTGGGATATTAGCATTGATTATTTTTTGCATTTCTTTTTCTATTTTTGGAAAATTTTCTTTAGAGATTTTTTTATCTAAATCAAAGTCAAAATAAAAGCCATTATCAGTCGCAGGACCCATAGCCATTTTTATGTTTGGATAAAGTTTTTGCATTGCTTGCATTAGCACATGTTCAGCGCTATGCCTCAAAGCCCAAAGTTTATTTTTTTCTTGTTGCATATGTTTATTTTATTTCAACTTTAATTCTATCTGCTAAAGCTGGAGCGCTTTTAACCCAAAAAGGAGAGAATTTAATTTCAATTTCTTTAATGCCTGGAAATTGAGAAAAATAATATTCAATACCTTTTTTATCAAACCCAGCTATTTCAGCTTTGTTAAATTTATCTACATCAAAACTTCCAGCAACTTGAGCAGTTAATACAGCTTCAATGCTTGCTAAATTACTGCTTTTTTCAAAGCTTTGTAAACTATATTTAAAATTTTCTATATCCCAGCTTAAAATGGTTTCTTCGTTTACATTTTCTTTTTTATATTTTTCTTTAGCAACTTCTAACATATCTTCAAAATCAATTATAATTGTTTGGGCTAGAATTTTTGTTGTTAAATCAAATCCGCTAACTTTTTCATCAATTTCATTTGAAAATTTTTGTTCTAATATGTTAGTTAAAATCAAGTCTTCTAAAACTATTTTGTTTTTTAATTTTTTTTCTAATTCTTTTTTTGCCAATGAATTTATGTTTTTTTCAAACTCTGTTTTAGCTAAATCTAAATCAGTTTGTGTTAAAACACCTATTTTTTTTATACCACCAGTCATTGCTTTTTCAGAAATTCCATAAATTTTTTGTTGCAAATTTTTTGATAAACCAGGAATAGTAAATTTGGTTGGATCAATATCATATTTTTCTCCTGATTTATCAGCATAAACTTTAGCGATAATTTCTTTGTTAGCTGGAACAATTATTGTATCGCTTAAACGAAATAAAATTTCAGTTGGCGACAAGAATCGTGTTGTTTTAACCAAAGTTTGGTTGTTATTGGAATTATTAATAATTTTTATTTCACCAGTAGCTATGCCTTTTTCTTCTTTAAAGTTGTTTACTTCAAAATTTTGTGTTATTTCTAATTCTTGTTCAACTAGTTGTTCATTTAAATCTGTATTTGTGCTAGTTGCTGAAACAGTTAAATCAAGTGATAAGGTTTTTGGCTCTTCATCAACAGTTAAAGTAATTGTTGCTTTTGCAAAAGAAAAATAAATGATAAAAGCCAGCAAAATAACTGCTAAGACAATAAATCCAGTAGCTATTTTTTTAAATGATGGAAATGACGAACTGGGTTGTAAGATTGTTTTTCTAGGCATAAATTTTATGTATTAATTCTGTTTTTATTTTATCTGATTTTAGAATTTTTGACAAGTTTTTTATCACTCAACTTTTACCCCTCCTCCACCAACAACATCCTCAATTTTTTGTTTTATTAGTTGATTGTAGTCAATTTTAAATTCAGTTTCAATTTTGCGTAAAATACCAGATTGTTGGATGGTTAATAAAACCTGCGTACTGCCTGGAAATTGCTCAAAAATATTTTTTAATTGATTGTGAATTTCAGAATTAAAATATCGTGGAAGTTGAATATAAATTTTAGAAATAATTTGTTTTTTATAATTATTGTTATTATAACTTTTATTATTATCTGGAATTTGTTTAATAATTTCTTGAATATTATTTTCATCAATTAAATAAACTTTATCAGCAATAATTTTTGCATTTTCGTCCCGTTCTGATTTTTTACCTATAATCAAAACTTGTTTATCTTCTTCCCAAATTTCAGATGTTTTTTCTAAAATTTTTGGAAAAACAAGAATTTCAATATCAGCTGTTGTGTCTGAAAGAGTTGCAAATGCCATCATTTGATTTTTTTTTGTTAAAATTTTACTAACTTTTGAAATAACACCTGCAATTTTTAAGTTGTTATCATTTATATTTGAGGCATCAGCACATAAACACGAAATATATGGTTTAACAGTTTCTTGCATGTTAGCAAAAGGATGACCAGAAACATATAACCCTAATAATTCTTTTTCCCAAGCTAGTTGAGTTTTAATATCAGCTGACATTGCTGTTACTAAATTTAATTCAGGCAAAGGCTCTTTTCCATCATTTGCTAAAACACTAAACAGGGAAGATTGACTAGAATTTTTTTGTTTATTTTTATAACGCACAAAATCCAATAAACGATCCATGTTTTCTAACATTTGATTTCGTTCTTCAAAAGAATCCATTGCTCCAGTTCGGATTAAAGCATCAAGTGATTTTTTATTTAAATTTTTGCTTTCCACACGAGTTAAAAAATCTGTAAGTGACTCAAAAGAGCCATTTGCTTTTCGTTCGGCAATAATTACATTTGCAATATCAGCTCCTAAGTTTTTAATTGCTAACAAGCCAAAGCGAATTTCATTATTAGAAATATATGTAAAATCCGGTCGTGAATGATTAACATCTGGAGGTAAAATTTTAATATTTAATTTATTGCATTCACTAACTGCTTCTACTAATTTATCTGTGTTTTGCGCTTCAGCAGTCATAACAGCTGTCATAAATTCAGCTGTATAATGAGTTTTTAAATAAGCTGTTTGATACGCAACCATTGAGTAAGATGCGGCATGCGCGCGGCCAAATCCATAACCTTTAAATGGATCAAATAATTTCCATAAAGTTTCTGCTTTTTCTTTTGTCCAGCCACTGTGTTTTTGACATCCTTCAACCAGGTTTTTTTCTTGTTGAGCCATTAATTCTGGAATTTTTTTACCCATTGCTTTGCGAAATTTGTCAACTGTTTCCCAAGTATAACCAGCGATTTCAATCGCAATCAACATTACATCGTCTTGATAAGTGATTACCCCATATGTGTCTTTTAAAATTGATTCAAGTTTAGGATCAAGATATTTAATAGATTTTTTGCCTTGTTTACGCGCAATATATTCTGGAATAGAATCCATTGGACCAGGACGAAATAGGGCAATCATTGCTGCTAGTTCTTTAATTTTTGTAGGTTTTAATTCTGTTAACCATTTTGTCATTCCTGACCCACCTAATTGAAACATTCCAAAAGTATTTCCTTTGGAAATAAATTTAAAAGTTTCTGGTTCATCAAGCTGGATATTATCTAAATCTATATCTATATTTTTTGTTTTTTTAATTAATTTAATTGCATCACCTAAAATTGATAAATTGCGAATACCTAAAAAATCAAATTTAATTAATCCCACTGCTTCGCATGAATGCATCTCATATTGTGTAATAATATCTTTTTGTCCAGCAGGAGCTTTTTGCAAAGGTGTGAAGTCAGTTAAAATTGTTGGAGCAATTACTACGCCAGCTGCATGAACTGAAATATGTCGTGCGCAACCTTCAACTTTTTTTGCTAAATCAATTATTTTTTTTGCATTATTATCTGTATCATAAATTTGTTTTAACTCTTTTACTTCATCTAATGCGCGTTTAATTGTCATTGGAAAACCTTGAATTCCAAAAGGAATAAGTTTAGAAAGTTTATCTCCAAAAGCATAAGGTAAATCTAGCACGCGTGTTACATCACGAATTGATCCTCTGGCTGCCATTGTTCCAAATGTGCAAATATTAGCAACTTTTTCATGACCATATTTATCACGGGCATATTTTAAAACTTCGTCACGGCGATTATCTGCAAAATCCATATCAATATCAGGCGCTGAAATACGATAAGGGTTTAAAAATCTTTCAAATGGAAGTTCAAAATATAAAGGATCAATCGGAATAATGTCAGTTGTATGACCAACTAATGATCCAGCAGCAGAGCCACGAGTAGTAGTTGGAATTTTATTTTTTCTAGCAAATTTTATTAAATCTGAAACAATTAGAAAATATGATGCATAGCCTTTTTTACAAATTACATCTAATTCATATTCCAATCGTTCTTTAATTTTTTCATCTGCTTGTGGAAATTTTTTTGTTAATCCTAATCGTGCGATTTTTTTTAGTTCATCTTCAGGAGTTACGTTGACTGGCAAATCAAATTTTGGAAAATACCATTCACCTAAATCTAGATTTACATTACACTCAGCTGCAATTTTTTCTGTATTAGCTGTAATTTCAGGAGCAATATCTTTAAAATATTCTGTCATTAATTTAGGATGCAAAAAATCTAAATCCATTTCTGTCATTGTTAATCTATTTTTATCATCTAAAACTTTTCCTGTGTTAATGCAAAGCAAAACATCCTGAGCAATCTTGTCTTCTAGATTTATGTAATGTGTGTCACGAGATGCAGTCAAAGGTGTGTTGGTTTTTTTAGCTAATTTAATTAATTTTTCATTTATCTCAATTTGTTCTTGGCAGTTGCCCAGGTTTTCTAGTTCTAGATAAAAATTGTTTTTTCCAAAAATATCTTGATATTCTTTTGTTACTTTGATTGCTTGATCAAAACTTTTATTTTTTAAAGTGCGCGGTATTTCGCCAGCCATACAAGCTGATGTTGCAATTAAACCTTTAGAATATTTTTTTAATACATTTTTATCAATTCTTGGTTTATAATAAAAACCATCAAGATGCGCAACTGTTGTTAAATACATTAAATTTTTATAACCTTCTTCATTTTTGGCTAATAAGACTAGATGAAAAACTTTATTATCAATATTATAATGTCTTAAATGTAATTCGCGTGGCGCTACATACATTTCGCATCCTAAAATTGGTTTAATTCCAGCAGTTTTGCATTTTTGATAAAATTCAACACAGCCATACATTGTTCCATGATCAGTTAAACCTAAAGCAGGCATTTTATATTCTAATGCTTTATTAATATAGTCATCAATTTTTGGCAACCCATCAAGAAGGGAATAATGAGAGTGATTGTGAAGGTGTATGAACATAAATAAAAAACAAGAAAATAATTTATCTTGTTTTTATCTTACCAAGAGTTATTGACCTTGACAAATTATTCTTGTTTGTCTACTTTAGTTTTTTTAGTTACTTTGGGACTTTGCTTTTTATCTTTAAAATAATCAACCAACTTACCAACACCTTCAACAAGAATTGCTAAATGCGTAGCTGAATTTTCAACCTTGCTTTTAACAAGATTAATTATTTCATCAACTTTTTCTAATTTTTCATGAATGCTTTTTGCAATTTTGCGTACATTGCCAATAATGGAAATAAAATAAAATAAAAGCCAACACACAAAAACTGTAAACCATAAAATACAAAACGCGATAACTAAATATAAAATGTCTTTTGATGTTTCAAACATAAGATTATAGAAATTAATTTAAATTAATTATATCACATTTTTTTAAAATATGATATAATACATGTGAATAACTAAATTTATGCTCGCAGAACAAAATAATCAATGGTATTATAAAATCGCTTATTTTTTTATTAACAATCAAGTTGTTTTTAAGCGAATGATTGTTGTTTTATTGATTTTGTTTAATATATTTTTATGGTGGCCAGCAAGTGTAGGCTTAGTGAAATATTTAACTAATACAAGTAATTATAATCAAAATCTAGTTAATCTAGTTGAAAATTCAGTTAATTGGGCTGCGTATCATAATTATCAAAAACCATTATTTTTAAAAGTGCTTGAAGTTGATAAAATTAAAGTTGATTCAAATAAATATGATTTAGTTGCCAAAATTAAAAACCCTAATACAAATTGGAGTTGTCAAAAATTTAGATATGCTTTTGTGGTTGATGGTTTTGCAATTGATTGGCAAACAGGGTTTATTTTACCACAACAAGATAAATATTTATTTAAGTTTTCTTATAATTCTCGCACAACACCAAATAAAGTTGATTTAAAAATTGAAACAACAAACTGGAATAGAATTAAAAAAATTGATCAAGATCGTATTTTTATTTTAAAAGATTTTGATATTGCAAATGAAGAATTTAAATTGGAAAATGATTTAGCTCAAGTAAAATTTAAAGCTGACAATCAAAGTCACTTTAGTTTTTGGCAAGTTGGTTGGCAAATAGCACTTTATAGAAGCGAGCAATTAATTGGTGTTAATTATGTGACTACTCATAATTTTATGTCTGGTCAAGAACGACAAATTTCTGTTGTTTGGGATACAAATCTAGCAACGCCATCGCGAATTAAAATAATTCCAGATATTGATATTTTTGATAAAAACAATTATATTTTAAATACAACAAATCCAGTTAATTTAATTCGCGGTGTAAAAATTAAGAAATGATTTGACTGAACAAATTTAGTGTTCATTATGTTGCTAAAATTTTTAAATATATTTAAAAAAATAGACTGGCTACTTTTTGTAGCTGTTTTTCTTTTAATTTGTTTTGGGCTTTCTTCTTTGTATAGTTTGGGCATGGGTCAAGATAAAAATTTTAATCTTTTAAATAAACAAATTGTTTTTTCTGTTTTAGGTATAATTTTAATGCTAGGTATTTCTTTTTTTGATTATCGTTGGTGGCGTTTTTTATCAGCTTGGTTATATTTAATTTCAATAATTTTACTTATTTTAGTTTTGTTTTTAGGAAAAAATTTAGGAGGAACTACTGGTTGGTTTATGTTGGGAGATTTTAGTTTTCAACCAGTTGAGTTTGCAAAATTATTTGGTATTGTTTTTTTAAGTCGCTGTTTAGCAAAGTGGGCAGATCAAAAATACCAGATTTCATTATTAGTAAAAACATTGTTAATAATTTTACCAATGTGTGTTTTGATTTTGATTCAGCCTGATTTTGGTTCAATGGCTGTTATTTTTAGTGTTTGGTTATTAATGTTGCTTTTAATGGGCATAAAAAAGAAGCATGCTATAGTATTTTTATTAATTATTTTGATTTTATCAGCCATTAGCTGGCAATTTTTATTGCATGATTATCAACAAAGTAGAATTTTAACTTTTATAAGCCCTAATACGGATCCATTAGGAGCAGGTTATAATGTAAGGCAGTCAATGATTGCAATTGGATCAGGTGGAATCTGGGGAAGAGGACTTGGTTTGGGCACACAAAGTCAATTACATTTTTTGCCTATTTCAGAAGCTGATTTTATTTTTGCTTCAATTTCTGAAGAACTTGGTTTTGTTGGTGCGTTTGTAATTTTTGTTTTATATTTAATATTTTTTTATAGACTATTTAAAATTTTGAAAGATATTAAAGATGATTTTGGTTTGTTTCTAGTTTTTGGTTTAAGTGCAATGTTTTTTGTTCAAGTAATAATTAACATTGGAATGTGTGTTGGAGTTTTGCCTGTCACAGGTTTACCATTACCATTTGTTAGTTATGGAGGAAGTTTTTTAGTGATTAGTTTAATTTCGATTGGAATAATTCAGAGTGTAAAAATGAGGTCACTAGTTTGACTTTCAGACATTTTTATGCTATACTTACATGTATATGAAGATTAAATTAGTTTAAAGGTGTTTATGTTCAAATACACTAAAAATTAAAATTACTAATTTAATTCAAAATGCCAATCTCTTAAAAAAAGGGCAATGCAAACAGATTAAAAAAATGATCTTTAAAAAAAATAAAAAACAAAAATAAAAATAAAACTACTCTGTGAAAAATCAGAGTTTTTATTTTCTTTAAAATCTGTTAATATTATTTTATGCAATACAAAAGTTACAATATCATCACTTATGGCTGTCAGATGAATAAGTCTGATTCAGAAAGAATAGAGTCATTACTTGAAAATTCTGGTTTTAAAAAAAGTAGTTTATCTAAAGCAAACTATGTTTTTTTAAATTTGTGTTCAGTGCGTCAGTCAGCTATTGATAGAGTCTGGGGTAAAATTGATAATATAAAAAAAATAAATAATAAAATAAAAATTATTTTAACTGGTTGTATTTTACCTTCTGAAAAAAAGAAATTTTTAAAAAAGGCAGACGATATATTAGATATTAATAATTTATTTAACTGGAGTATTTTAGAAAAAAAAATAGATAAAAATAAAATTGAAAAATTTATCCCAATCATGACAGGCTGCAATAATTTTTGCAGTTACTGCGCAGTGCCTTATACTCGTGGCAGAGAAAAGTCTAGACCTGTTAAAGATATATTAGACGAGGTGAACAAATTAATTGTTCAAGGTTATAAATTTATTACTCTACTTGGGCAAAATGTAAATTCATATAATGGAGGTTTAAAATTTTCAGAATTATTAAAAAAAATAAATAAAATTCCTGGTGATTACTGGTTAAGTTTTGTAACTTCTCACCCTAAAGATATGTCAGATGAATTAATAAAATGTTTTAAAACTTGTGAACATTTAATTCCATATTTACATTTACCTATTCAATCTGGTAGTAATAAAATATTAAAGATGATGAACAGAAAATATACTGCTGAAGAGTATTTAAAATTAATTAAAAAAATAAAAAATATAAACCCAAATATTAATTTGTCAACTGATGTTATAGTTGGATTTCCAGGAGAAACTAAAAAAGATTTTAAAGAAACTGCAAAAATAATGAAGCAAGTAAAATTTGACATGGCATATATTGCTCGGTATTCACCGCGGCCAGACACTGCAGCAGCTAAGCTAAAAAATAATGTTTTACAGGTAGAGAAAAAAAATAGAGAGAAAATTTTAAATAATATATTAAAAAATACAGCTTTAGAAAAAAATGAAAAATTAATAAACCCGTCAAACGGGTCAAGTAAAAATATACAAATTTTAATAGAGAGTAAAAAAAATAATTACTATTTTGGCAAGACAAGAAATTTTAAAAATGTTAAAATTAGAACAGTTGGCAATCAACAACCAACATACAACAATTTGATTGGAAAATTTATTGATATTAAAATTATTAAAGCAAATATTTGGAATTTAGAAGGGGAATTAGCTTAAAAATATGCAAGTAAAAACAAAACAACAAAAACGCGAAGAATTAGTTCGTAAGAAAAAGATAAAGCAGAAAAAAGGTGGCACATTAGCTGGTCAAATTTCGCGTACTAAAACAGCAAAGAATTATGAAGGAAAAGTTAAAAAATACTAAACCTAAACTAATTGTAATATTAGGTCCAACTGCTACTGGAAAAACTAAATTAGCAGTTTCTTTGGCTTCTAAATTTAACGGAGAAATAGTTTCAGGTGATTCAAGACAAGTATATAAACATTTAAATATTGGAACAGGAAAAGATTTAAATGAATATAAAAAAATAAAATATCATTTAATTGATGTTATTAATCCTGATAAAAATTTTACTTTAAGGCAATATAAAAAACTAGCTTTAGAAAAAATAAGAGATATTCATCAGCGAGACAAAGTACCTTTTTTAGTTGGTGGAACTGGTTTATATATTTCTGCGCTGGTAGATAATTATGAAATTCCTAGAATAAAGCCTAATAAAAATATAAGAAAAAAATTAGCTAAATTAAATAAACTAGAAAAAATTAAATTATTGAAAAAAATAGATAAAAAATCTTTAGAATTTATAGACACAGATAATCCGCGCAGGCTAGAAAGAGCTTTAGAGGTTTGTTTATCTGGACAAAAATTTTCTAAACTAAGAACAAAAGGAGAAAAATTATTTAATATTTTGCAAATTGGAATAAAGCTGCCACGGGAAAAAATAAATAAAAAAATAGATTTGAGAGTAAATAAGATTATAAAATTAGGGCTGGTTGATGAAACTAAAAAAATAATTAAAAAATTTAAAAATCCAATAGCTTTGCAAACAATTGGATATACGGAAATTATTAATTTTTTAAATAAAAAAACAACTCTAGAAAAAGCTGTTGAATTAATCAAAATCCACACACATCAATTTGCAAAACGACAAATGACTTGGTTTAAGCGAGATAAAAATATTAAATGGATAAAAAACAAAACTCAAGCAGTTGAATTAATTAAAATTTTTTTAAAAAAATAATTTTTATCTTTCTACAAATAAAGACGATCGTCTTTATTTGTAGAAAGATATTTTAGTCTATTTTATTGCATCTAATTAATTTAACATATTCAGAAAGATCACTCATTTGAACCAACTCTTTAATATAAATGTAAGCTTCTTTATCTTTAATAATAAAAACACTTTTTTGTAGATTATCACTGCCAAAATTATACAAAAATCGTCTTAATAAATTTCGCATATTTTTCATTGTTTCCGGAATATCAAAAATTACTAAATAAAATTCTTTTTTTCTTTTTTTACTTGGTTTAAACTTATTAGCTTTATGAAGCAATAATTTAATTTTTCCTTTTTCAGAAAGTTTTATTTCATGTTTTTGGTTCATTGAAATATAGCCAGCTTTTTTTAAATAGTGAACTCCTCTTTGGATTTTTCTTTTTTCAGATTGTCGTCTTTGTTCTTTAGCAACTGCTTCATAATATTCACCATAACAAATCCGTTGTAATGACTGAAGAGTTAAAATTTCTACTGCACTATCGACGACTTCTAAAAGCATATCAGTAATTTTTTCTTTTGGTTTATTTTTTTTCATAATTTTTTAGTAAAATCGTTGTACAATAAATACGACGATCGTCGTATTTATTGTACAAGTTATTTTTACTTTATTGTATAACAATTTTTATATTTTGTAAAAAAATAAGCGAGGTTTATATCCCCGCTTTGTTGTGTAGATAAATTTTAATTCTTATTTTTACTTAATAAAACAAATACAACCCAAATAATAATAAATCCCCCAAATAAAATAAACAAATTATTTAGATCTTTTTTCGCTACTTGATAGATGACAGTTGAAAACATTAGGATTGACAGAACCGCTAAAGTTATTATTATTTTTTTCTGTGTCTTTGGATTATTAATATCAACAGAATCTAGAAAAAATCCCAGTGAAAACCATTTTTTTTGTAGTGATATTATTAAGAAACCAAAAGCAACACAGATTGGTATTAAACTTTCAACATACAATCCAAATAAGAACAAAAGAAAAAAAACTAAAAGAATTGAGATTGATAAAATTTGTTTTTTAGAAAATTTCATTTTACTAACCTCCAATTTGATAAATTGTTAAAATTATTTTAGTTTATTAATTTCTAACTTAATTCCTGTATTAATAAATCTTCAGCTTCTTGTGGATCGGCTTTGCCTTTAGATTCTTTCATTACTTGTCCGAGAAAAAATTTAAGTAAATTTGTTTTACCAGATTTAAATTGTTCAACTTGATCTGGATTTTTATTTATTATTTCATTAACTAATTTTTTTAAATCAAAATCTTTAGAAGATAAATCTTCATCTTGTAAAATATTTGATGGATCTCCTCCTGTTTCTAGCATTCTTTCTAGTAAAATATTTCCGTTTTTTGTAGAAACTTTTCCTGTAAAAATCATTGTAATAAATTCTGCAAAATTTTCTGCTGAAATTGTGTTTTCAGTATAATTTAATTTACGACCAGCTAAAAGTCCGCCTAGCTTATTTACTAGCCAACCAGAAACTAATTTTGTTAATTTGTTTTGATTTTTATCCCAAATTTTATCAGTACTATCTTCAATTTCTGGTAAATCATTAAGCCAGTTTTTTAATTCTGAAACAACATTTTCAGTATAATCTGCAAGTGCCGGGTTAGATGTTAAAATTTTTGCATCTTCAGATTTAAAACCATATTGACGCATAAATCTTTGTCTTTTTTCTTGTGGCAACTCTGGCAACTCTCGTTTTATTTTTTCAATATCTATTTTTGATTTTTTATTAAAATTAATAGGAGGTAAATCTGGCTCTGGAAAATAACGATAATCCGCAGAGCCTTCTTTAATGCGCTGACTAAAAGTTTCACTATTATTTTGATTCCAACCGCGTGTTTCTTGAGTAATCTCTTTTTTAGAATCTAATAATTTTTCTTGTCTAGAAATCTCATAATTTATAGATCTTTCAACTGCTTTAAAAGAATTTAGATTTTTAATTTCAACTTTAGTTCCTAGTTTCTCACTATCACTAAGACTAACATTTACTTCGCATCTCATCTGTCCTTTTTGCATTTCTGCATCAGAAATTTCAAGCTCGCGAAATATTTTTTGTAATTCTTGACAAAATTCTTTAGCTTCAATTCCGGATTTAATATCTGGCTCTGAAACCATTTCCATTAAAGGAATTCCTGCTCTGTTATAGTCAACTAGACTTCCATCATCCACATGGGTTAATTTACCAGTATCTTCTTCTAAATGAATTCTTGTTATCCTTATTTTATTATTATTAATATCAATATATCCATTTTCACATAAAGGCTGATCATATTGTGAAATTTGATAACCTTTTGGCAGATCAGGATAAAAATATTGTTTACGATCAAATTTGGATTTTTCTCTAATTTTACAATTTAAAGCCAAGCCTGCTTTTATTACAAATTCCACAGCTTTTTTATTTATAACTGGTAAAGTTCCTGGATGTGCTAAACAAATTGGGCATACATTTTTGTTTGGTTCTAAATTTTCAACTCCAATTTTCCATGTTTCATTTAAACAATCACAAAACATCTTAGTTTTTGTTTTAAGTTCAACATGAATTTCTAGACCTATTGTTGGTTTGTATTCCATATTTTCAGTTTATCATAAAAATTCAATAAAAAAAAGCCCATTAAATTTTACGGGCTTGTTTAAATTTTTGAATAAAGATTTTCCAAATTTCTTGATGTATTCCACCAATAGTTTGATTAGCGTCTTATTTTTATCCATTTTAATGTTTTTTAAAAACAGTTTCTAATAAATCTTTTACTGCAGTTTCTGCTTTTATCTCGCTTTCTTTTTTCATATTTGCCATAAAGTTTTTATAATTACTCAACACTTTTAAACTAACTCCATCGCAAACAAGAGCAGAAGGATATTGAGAATGATAATTTGTTGTAAATGCAAAAATAGTTAAAATTTCACCTTCAACAATAAGTTTTTCATCTGGACTTATTGGGCGACTTAAAATATATTCTATTACATTGCCTTCTGGGATATAATGGATCTCAACAACTAATTTTAAATCACCAAATATATAAAAATGTGGCGCGTTATACATTTTTGCCTCCAATTTGAGTTATTAAAGTTTTGTTTGTTTTTATCTTAAACAGATAAATGATTTTTGTCAAGAATTTTGTAGTTGTGATCCCAGAATGCCACCCTTTATTGTGAAGCATCAATAACCAAGTT
>CAZAVD010000014.1:0-17741 GCA_964488715.1 uncultured Gammaproteobacteria bacterium
TTCGCGTACAGGACTATCACCTTCTTTGGTCGTCCTTTCCAGGACTGTTCCACTAAGAAATACATTTTTGACTCACTATTTTATATGTAAGTATAAAAACTTTATTGTCTTACAACCCCATACTAAACAACGACTTACATCTTTAAACATCAAGTGTCTCGCTAATATTTACTAAAAAATTTTTAATTATTAATTTTTAATTTTATAAATAATTTTTAATGCTTAAATTTTTAAATGTTTAGAAATTAAAAATTTAGATTTATTTAAAAATTACAAAATTATAAAATTTAAAAATTCTAATAAACATTAGTGAGACACTATCAGAAACATTTAGTTGGTTTAGACTGTTCCCTTTTCGTTCGCCACTACTAAGGGAATCTTTATTAATTTCTTTTCCTCCGCTTACTGAGATGTTTCACTTCAGCGGGTTAGCCTCCTAACAAAAAGTTAGGATATCTCGAGTTTATCGAGACGAGTTTCCTCATTCGGAAATCCCCGGATCAAAGTTTGCTTATCAACTCCCCGAGGCTTATCGCAGATTGCTACGTCCTTCATCGCCATCTCAAGTCAAGGCATCCACCATATGCCGTATTTTGAATTTACCCCGCCACTCGAGAGCGGCGGGGTTTATTTTAATATTCTTTTTATTGACTTCTTTTTTTACCCGCACTCCTGCGGGATTTTACTTTTGACTCGTTTATATATATGAATTGTCAATGAACTATATAATACTTCCAGATTAAAATTTAATTATTTTAAATTTTAATCTGGAAGAACTAAGAGCTTGCCCGCCGTAGTCCAGTTTGGCCGCTAAGGGCGAAGGCGGGAAAGCGATTAAACAAAAAACCGCTTTTAAGCGGCTACAAAAACTTCAGGTATGCAAAGTCTAGCCACTTGAATAAAATAGAGTTAATTTATTTTTATACATATTTTTTTCAGCGATTGTCATCCCGAGCGAAGCGATGGGATCCCATTGTATTTCGCTAATATTAGTTAATTTTATTTTTATATTTGTCCACACTTTTTAAACAGAAGTCATAATGGCTATCAATCTATTATTAGTATATATGTTATTGATTTTTATGTCAAATGCTTCTGTTCAGAACTTGGCTCTAATGGAGCGAAGCGGAATTAGAGACTGTTCGGAACTTTTTAAAAAATTAAAATCCCCAAACAAAAAAAAGGCAGTGCTTCCACATCTGCCTTTTGAAATGTTTTTACCTAATCTTAAATTATCGCATACTCAACATGTTCAAGCAATCTATGAATGTCTTGTTTATTTCCGATTATTTCTACTATTGAATCATTTGACGAAATACCTATTTTTTCAAACTTAACTTTTAGATCAAACTTCTCAGATATGTATTTGATCTCAATATTTTCGTCCTTAACTCTAAAAAAGAAACCAGCTATTAATAAAATAATAGTTTCATTATCAACTCTTCTAATGCCGTCAAGATTATGTGCGATATTTTCATTTACATTTTTCTCCAATTTATCCCTCCTTAAATTAATTTAATTAAAAATTATTTGAATTATTAAAACTTTTACTTACCTTTAACCTAGCAAATTATATTTTCTTTGTCAATAGCAATAGCAAAACTAAAATCTAATAAACTTTCTCAATTCATTTTTCCCGGGCATCCATGTGCTTTTCTAAACCCAGCATCAATTGCTTCTTGTTCAGTGCAGAAATATTTCTCACCTTTACGTATATCAATTTTTACAGAATTGTAGTTATCGCATCCTGGAATTACATATGTTTTGCCAAATCCTTTTTCTGAAATATTTCCTTTAATAATACAATCTTTATTTTCTGGCCCAGTATCTTGCTGGCGTTTATTTATATTATCAGGTTTATAACCACAAGCTCCCCACATTCCAAGTTTATTATCATAAGCGCGCCATTGTGCTACAGAAATTAATTGATAATATTTTTTATCAAGCGGACTAGAAACATATTTTACAAAACCATTTTCAGCTAAATATTTATCAACTAAAATATCCTCATTATCTGTAATATCAGTGTTCACATCTGTGTCCATCTGTGTGTTAGGCAAAACAACATATCTCAACAACCGCCCAAATTCACCTTTATCTGAAACATCTTTAATTAATTTCACATACTTTCCTTCAATCAAATCTTTTAAAGCTTTTGTTGATTCTGAAAAATAGCATTTACCTCTTTCTGGCGCGTCAATATTAATAAATCTTACTTTAATATTATCTGTGCTATCTGTGTTCTCATCCGTGTTTATCTGTGCCCAAAAAGTATCACCATCAATAACTTTCTCAACAAAATACAATTCTTCATCAGCTGAAAAATATTTAATTATTTCTTTTCCCTGCTTGCTTAAACTCCCTGCCAAAATCCCAACTAAAAAAACAATTGCAACAATAATAATATTTTTCTTTTTTGTATATGTCATAAAAGTTTGACTTTTTTAACTTATCCACATTGACAAAATATTTAAGTATGCTACAATATATTTGAAAAAGGTTTTCGGCCCGTGGTTTATAAACCACAACTAGCGGAAGGCTTTTTTTGTTTATTTCCATTTTTCTATTGGAAATATAGATATAAGCCATTTTTTGCTTGTTTTTTTGTCTTCCTTAATTTGAACAAAAAATAATTCATTATCCCTGCTTGCGCCAGCAAATCGATGTAGGATTTCACCATATTTATTAGGATTTTCTTTTGAAATTGGTTCAATATTAGATTTGCGTATAAGTTCAATCCCGCAAGCAAAAAATTTCATTCTTCTCATTTGATCCCAGTAATTTTTTTCTTTAAATAAATGGCTCCAAAATAAATCAAGAAAAATTTTATCTTTTTTAAAATATACTGATTTTATATATGGTTTTCTTTTGCTTTTATGTTTGATTTTTTTATATAAACCAAAAGCCTTTTTTCTAATTTCAGGATAGCTGGTTCCAGCAGATTTTTTTGTTTTTGTTTTGTATGCTTTCATGTTATATATTCTACCACAAACTTTTTTCCTTGACATCCTCAAAACACTATGCTAACCTTCACTCAAATCACATTAAAAAATTTTAAAAAAGCTGGACATATAGGGGTCCAGCTTTTTTTGTTTTATAAAATAATTTATTAAAGTTAATTTTAAAAAGTATAGATGAGCAAAATTGCTTGGTTCCGAGTACTCGGAAATTTTGCGAATCTTTAAGTAAATTTTCCGCAGGAGAAAATTTACGGCTTTTTAAAATTAACTTTAATAAATTTCCTTTCTTAATTAACCCTCTCCACATATTCCCCAGTCTCTGTATTAACTCTAATCATTTCTCCTTCTTTAATAAACATTGGCGCATTAAGTTTATAACCAGATTCAAGTTCAATAGTTTTAGTTACATTTCCTGTGCTGTCACCGCGCACACCTTCTGGCGCGTATGTAACTTTTATTTCAACTTTTGGAGGAAGCTCAACACCAATAGCTTTTTCATTAAAGTATAAAATTTTTATAGGCAATGATTCAGTTAAAAATCGTGTTTTATCTCCTAAAATACTTTGATCTAAAAAAAACTGATCAAAATCAGTTTCATCCATAAAATAATATTTATTGCCATCTTTATATAAAAAATTAGCGCGCTTACGAATAATTTCAGCTTCATCAAATTTATCAGATGACTTAAAGTTTCTATCTAGCACACTATTAGTAACTAAATTTTTTATTTTAGTTTGCAATACAGCAACACCTCTAGCTTGCTTAGAATGACTAACACTTAAAGCCTGATATGGTGCATCTTCATATTGAAAAATAGTTCCAACTTTTATATCTGTAATACTTAACATAAAAAAAATCTGTCATTCCGACTGGCTTTTAGGATTTTAGGAATGGAGGAATCCCTTAAACTTTGTTATTCCACATTTAAGGGATCCCTCGGCTCCTAGCGGTCATAGTTGTCGCTCGGGATGACAAAGAAAATTAACTTTTAATAAACGGCATTAACCCCATTACTCTTGCTTGTTTAATAGCGCGCGTAACTGACCGCTGATGTTTAGCACATAAACCAGTTCTCCGGCGAGGTACAATCCGCGCATAATGAGACATAAATCTTTGCAAAACTTGCACATCTTTAAAATCAACGTTTTCATTTTTATTAACGCAATAGTAGCAATGTTTTTGTTCTATTTGTTTGTTATTATTTATCATAAATAGTTTAAAAAGACACTAGAGCCTGCCCACCGTAGCGACAAAAGGGTCGCTATGGAGCAAAAAGGAGGGTTAGGCGATTAAAACGGCATTACAGCTTCTGGCGGTTCTTCGTCTGTATTTCCTGCTGGAGTACTTTCTGCTATAGATGCTTCATCAACTGGATTACCTTGCTCATCTAAATTAATTGTTGGCACAGAATCTGGCGCTGGAGCAGCAGCAACCGATGCAGGTGAAGCTGGTGAACTAGCCGAACTAGCAGGAGGAGTATAACTTCCGCCACTTTGTTGCGCAGCTCGCGGACCAAGTTGAATATTATCTGCAACAATTTCTGTGCGATAACGGTTAGTTCCATCTTGAGCTTGCCATGTTCTTGTTTGAATATGACCTTCAACCAATAACAATGCACCTTTTTTAGCATATTGAGTTACAATTTCAGCTAACCGTCTCCAAGCTACAACATTATGAAATTCAACTGCTTCTTGTTTTTGACCATCTTTGGTCCAAACTCTATTAGTTGCAATACTAAAATGCGCTACATTTTGTCCTGAAGGAATTGTGCGCATTTCTGGATCTTTTGTAACTCTACCAACTAAAATTGCTTTATTAAAATTCATAAATTTTATATTTAATTATATTTTATTATCACTTTCCAAAATATTATCCAACTTTTGATTCAATTCTTCCATACTTACTTTGTCTTTCTTATCATCTTGTTTTTCTGTTTTAATCTGTGTTGATCTGTGTTCTAATCTGTGTTTATCAGTGTATAAAGACAATTCATATCTTAAAATTTCAGCATTTAATTTCAATTCTTTTTCTAAATCTCTAATCTTATCTAATTCCAATTCAAGAACATAATTTAAATAAAAACCATGCCGTACTTTTTTAATTGGATACGACAATTTTCGTTTTCCAAAATCTTCAGTTGAGTTAATTTTAGCGCCTGCTTTTTTAATTAATTCACTAATTTTGCTTTTTGCGCTTTCAACTTCCTGATCTGAAAGATTTGGTAATAAGATAAATAAATTATACTTTTTCATTCCAATGTTGGCTCCTAGTTGTACTTGGAGCCTTTTTGTTAATTTAATAATTATACATTATCACAACCCTGTTTTTTTAGCAAGTTTTTCTCCTGTCATCCCTGCGGATTCTGGATGAAATCCGAACTTTTTTTAAAGAAAATCCAGATTCAGAATTTTAATGATTTGCGTTTCCGCTCGCCTCCGTATTCACTACGGCGAGATCAAAACAGAAATTTTTTCATTTCTTTTTCCATTTTTTGCGCGCCCGTTTTTTATTAAATAGGAGATGAAAAATTTTCTGTTTTGATTTCCTCTTAAATCAGAGGAAAGCCGAAACGCTCTAATCTTAATTACAAAAAGGCAAAAAGGAAGGGGGTTTGGGGGAAGGAATTTTTGCCTTTTTGTTTTTCGGGCTTTGCCCGATTTTTTTGTGGGGGTTTTATGGTTTTTTTGTAATAAAATACAATCTAGTCTGTATTAATGTTGCTAGAATTTGGATTGTGAACATTGTGATAAATAAAGCTTTAAAACCAAATTGATTGATAATTATTGCTCCAATAAACGAAGCAATACCGACAGCTATATATGCCCCGCCTCCTTCAAGTCCCCATTGAATTCCTTCTTTTCCTTTTTGAATAAATTTAGCAAACAAGGCTGTTAAAGGCGCGGCTAAGCAAGCAGTGCCAATAGCAAAAATAATTTGCAAGCCAAATAATTGCCAAGGTGTTGATATAAATAAATATAAAAGACTTCCTAAGGCATAAAAACCATAACCAAAGATGGTGATTATTTTTTTATCTAGTCTATCTGAAATTTTGCCAATTATCATCATTAAAATTCCAGTGCTTATAGCAAAAACTGTTACAGTAAAACCAATATCTAATATGCTTCCGCCAATTCTTTCAACAAAAACAGCGTAAAATGGGCCGATTAAATTATCTGCAAAATTTGCTAACAAGCTTGCTGTTAATAAAATTTTATATGATTTTTTCATTTTTTTGCTAACCAAACTTTAAAGTGAGTTTCAGACTTTAAATTTATTTTTTTTACTTTAAAACCAATTTCTCTCATCATAGATTCTAATTCATCTTCTCTCAAATCATAAGTCATATTTGGCAAGCCTGTTTCTTTTCCTTCAGGGGTTCTCCTAATCATCATTGCTTCTCTGTATCTCTTGCTAGGTATTTTTTTAGTATAAAATATTAAATCTTCTTTTTCCTTCTGACCTACCTTTATTTGTGCCACAACATCTTTGTGAGGCTTTTCGTTGTCTGGAAATTTATCTATATATAAATACCCACCCTTTTTTAAAACATCATAAAAATTTTTTAAAGTTTTCTTATAACTATCTATAGAAGATTTTTTATTTATAGTTTGTTTCTTATTCCAACCACCATCCGCATAAATAAAAGAATTACCTCTGCAAAACAAAAAATCATAAGATTCTTTTTTATAATATCTAGGTATTTGTTTCCACGAAGTTTTTTTGATTTGGGAACTTACTTTTAACTCCTTGGCTCTTTTTTTGAAAACCTGAATTTCATCATCCATTAAATCCATGCAATTTATATCATAACCTTTCTGTCTAAGATAAAGTGATATAAATCCCCCCCAGCAGAGGTATCTAATAATTTGCTCTTTTTGTTAATATTAACTTTCTTAAATAAATTTATTATTTCAGATACATATTTATCTTTATTGTATAACAGGTTGTGCAGACAAACATCCCACAAATCAGCATATACGGGTTCTTTTTTAAATTTGAATAGTTTCATATTATCTTAATTAATTATTTTGAGTCCAAATAGCCTTCTTGCTTAATAAATTACCTAATAAATCATTAACTTTATGATACATTTTTTTAATAACTTTTTCGTTTAGATGAGGCATAACATATCCCTCCAAACCATGTGCAACAACTTTTGGTAAATCTTTGTGAATATTAATATATACCCCTCTATCTTTATATTCATCATATAAAGCTGTACCTGGAAACAATGTTGTAAAATGAAGCTGTACCATATCTTTTTCTGGATCTAATAATTTTTTCAATAACAAAACCGTATTTCTTATAAAAGTACTTTCAGTATCATCTGGTAAACCAAATTGAATAGAAGCACAAACTCTTATATTGTTATTTTTTAAGTGGGTAATTGCATTGGTTACACTTTCTTTTGTGACATTAAATTTATTTGCACCAAAAATTGCTTTTTTGGTAATAGTTTCTACTCCTAAATATACAACCAAACAACCGCTTTCTGCTAAAAGTTTTGCAATTTCATTATTTATTTTTTCAACGCGAGTTTTTAAAATCCATTGACTTTTATTTTTCTTTAAATCTTTACAAATTTCTTTTGTTCTTTTTATATCAACCAGCATCTCATAATCTTCAAATACAAAACTATTATGTCCTAATTTACGAAGATATTTTAATTCTTCAACAACTTTATTTACTGAGCGCATCAAAGTTTTCTTGCCACATATTCTGGAAGAAGCACAATAAGTACATCTGTATGGACAACCTCTACTAGTCAGTATAGTTACAGGATGTTTTTCAGCTATAACTTCTGGTGGTAAGTATTTTTTATAATCGATAAAATCTAATTCTCTGTCTGGAAATTTGAAAAAATTTATGTCCTCTAAAGGCTCTGACGGATTAACTATAATTTGCCCGTCTTTTTTATAACTAATTCCAGGCAGTGAATATAAATCTTTTATTTTTAATGGTTTCTTAATATTTTTACCAATTTGCTCAATATCTATATTGCAACAAAAATCTATAAAATTATTTTGTAAAAATTCGTTATATTCTATCTTAGTAGTCGCCCCCCCCAAGATTATTTTTGTGCTTGGTAATTCTTTTTTTATTTTTTTACAATATTTAAAAGTCTCTTGCTGAGTAACATTAGTCAGACTAAACCCAATTAAATCTGGCTTGAAATTATTTTTCTTAATATAATCAAAAATATCTTCCAGCGTGTTTAGGTTCATATCAAAACACTTAACATCTTCTTTCATGTGTTTTGATAAAAAAGTTGCCACTGTTGCTATAGATAAAGGAAAAGCAACATTATATTTATATTTTGGTTGAATTAAAATCCATTTCATATTTTTTATTTAATAATTAATTATTATTTTTTTGCTAGCCAAACAACAAAATGCTTTTCTGATTTTAAATTTAATTTTTCAATTTTAAACCCGGTCTTTTTAAGCAGATCTTCCATTTCGTCTTCTGTTAAGTCGTATGTCATATTTGGCAAGCCTGTTTCTTTTCCGTTTTTATCACGCAACAACATTTGGGCATAACGCACATCTTTTTCTGGCACTCTTTCAACATAAAAGATAACATCTTTTTTTTCTTTAGTTTTTTTAATTTTTAATGTGGCAACTACTTTTTTATCTGGAATTTCTGAATCTCTAAATTTATCTATATATAAATAACCGCCTTTTTTTAGTATTTTATAATAAACTTTTAAACAATGCTTCATTGCTTTTAAAGTTTGCCTTCTATTTATAGAGATTTTTTCATGCCACCCGCCGTTTGCCATTATAAAAGTATTGCCTCTGTTAAGCAGTAGATCAAAAGTATTTGGTTTAAAGTGTTTATCTAAATTTTTCCATTCAGAAATTACTGTTTTGTGCTTAATGCCTTTTTCTTGTAAATAATCCTTAAATGGTTTTAGCATGTTAGGACTCTTATCAGAAGTTGAAACATTGTACCCGTCTTCTAACAGCTCTTGAATAAAAAAACCAGGACCAACACTTGTATCTAATATTTTTGATTTTTTATTTATTCCCTTCTTTTCAAACATTTCCTCCATTTCCTCTTTATATTCATCAATATCATAAAGCAGTTCATATTCACACAATTTCCATAACTCAGGAAAACCTGGTTCCTCCTCAACTTCAATTTCTTTTAAATTATCCTTATCGGAGATATATTCCATTTCTGCTCCAGTGGCTAGATATTTTTCAGAGTCAGAACCCAAGGGTATGTTAAAAAATTTAAATACTCCCCTGTTTTTTTCTTGCAGCATTAATTTGGTATATAATTCAGCCCCTTTAGTAACAGCATCTTCGCACATAGCTGGCGTAAGCATAACCAAAATTTTATTTCTTGCTGTCAATTTAGGCTCTAAAATATTTTTAGAAATATATTCAAAATTTACATCTTCTGCTTTGCCAAATAATTCTGCTAAAAATTGACAAAGTTCAACAATACAAAATTCACCGCCGGTTTTTGATTCAAAAGCATCAAACTTGCATGTTTTAATTTGTTGATTATCAAGAATTTTTATTTCTAAATCCAGAGAACCTTTTTTATTTCCTTCATAGTTAATAACATCGTCAAAATATTGCTGATTTTCTTTTATAAATTTTCTAAATCTTAATCTTAAAACAGTCTCTCTTATGAATTTATCTTTACCAAAATTTATAATATCACTTTCTTTTAATTTAAATTTATTTAATATTTCTTTATAAATTTTAGGTATTTTACCAAGATTGTTATACCTTGCTAACAATTCATCTCTATATTGCTCAGCTGTTTTGTTTTCTTTATTGATTGATGACATTCTTAATTCATTTATTCCGGTTGTATCATTGATTATTGTTGTTAATTTTGCGTTATATCCGTGCGTTTTTAATACTTGTGCAATATTACAACCTAATCCCCACGAAAATATTGGAAAAGAAGTCATGCCAAATTCATCTAATAAATTGTGCAACCTTTCTGGCAACAACGGCTTGATACTTGGATAAAAAGAATTGGTTTCTTTATCTGGGATAGCCAAAAAATGTCCTGCCATTATAACTATGTCTGTGTTTTTTGGATCTTTAACCGCAGAAAAAATATTAGAAATTATTTTATTTTTACTGTTAACAGGGATTATGTTTTTGTAATATATTTTATCCCTTAATATTTCCAAATTTGGATTTTTAATTAACCCTTTCTTTTTATCTAAAAAGAATTTGATTTCTTGTATCACCTTTTCTATATCTTTTTCGTCGTTATAACAACCCAGACTAATCCTTAATGTTTCTTCTTTTAAATAGTTTGCCAAAGGAAATGCACAATGTGAACCATATCTAATACAAATTTTTCTTTTATTTAAATAATCACCGACTTTTTCTACAGATTCGTCTTTAATTGAAAAAGAAACAACCCCAATCTTGTTTTCTATTATCTTAGGTCCATAAATTTCTATTTCATTAATTTCATTTAATCCTTCAAAAATTTTTTGAACCAAACCTCTTTCGTGTTTTTGTATTCTATCAAAACCTATTGTTCGAATAAAATCAACAGCTTCGGATAGGCCTAAAATATTCGCAACATTTAATGTCCCGCCCTCAAAACCAACTAATGAATTTATTTCTTCATATACTAACTTGTCTTTATTTTTCCCAAAAACAATCTTTGCATCGCTAATTGTTCCACCACCCATTTTAACTTCTTCTATGCTAGGCCAAGAATCTTTTGAAATAAACAAAACACCAATACCATCAGGTCCGTACATTTTATGTCCTGAAAAGGCATAAAAATTACATTTGATCTTTTTTATATTAACAGGGATGTGCGCAACAGCTTGAGCGCCGTCAACTATATAAAAAATATTTTTATTAAATTTCTTAATTATTTTTCCTAATCGCTCAACGGGATTAATATTACCTAACACATTTGAACAATGCTGAATTGCAACAATTTTTGTTTTATTATTTAATTTTGACTCTAATTCTTTAACATCAATTATTCCATCTTTTAATCCAATGATTCTAAACTTTGCACCTTTTTTTATCAACCTATCGTATGGCAGCATGTTTGAATGATGTTCTGCTAGAGAAAGAATAATCTCATCACCTTTTTTAATTTCATCAACTATACTATCAACAATTATATTAATTGAATCTGTTGTATTGTTTGTAAATACAATTTCTTCTTCTTTAGCATTAATAAATCTCGCAACATTTGCTCGTGCGTTTTTAATTGATTCTTCGTTTTTGGTAGCTACAGTATGTGCCCCTCTATGAGGATTACCCTTGAACTCCAGAGATTCTTTAACAACTCTTACAACACTATCTGGCACCTGTGTTGTAGCTGCGCTATCAAGATAAACAAAATTTTGTCTTCTTGAAAACTCAAATTGTGTTTTTAAATTCATATATATGTTCATTATATCATTTTTAAGCAACATCTCAAATCAACCTTATCTTGTTTTATATCCTCAATCAATTTCTGCCATAATCACTTTATTAAATCATCAACACTAACACTCAACCCCTCAGCTATTTTCTTTAAAGTTTTAATGCGAGGGTCAGGTGTTGAACCAGTTTCTATTTTTGCAATAGTATGCAAAGTAACGCCGGCCAATTTGGACAACTTGTCTTGTGAAATATTAAGCCTGTCCCGGTATTTCTTTATATTTTTTGCTATTGTTGATAATTCTTTTGCCATACCAGTAAAACTTTACTATAATGATATTAGTGTGATATTATTACTGTATTATATAAGACACAATTTTTTTCGTCAAATTATTATCGCAGATAGTTCATCCTCGTAAAACCATAAAACCCCCACAAAAAAATCGGGCAAAGCCCGAAAAACAAAAAGGCAAAAATTCCTTCCCCCAAACCCCCTTCCTTTTTGCCTTTTTGTAATTAAGATTAGAGCGTTTCGGCTTTCCTCTGATTTAAGAGGAAATCAAAACAGAAAATTTTTCATCTCCTATTTAATAAAAAACGGGCGCGCAAAAAATGGAAAAAGAAATGAAAAAATTTCTGTTTTGATCTCGCCGTAGTGAATACGGAGGCGAGCGGAAACGCAAATCATTAAAATTCTGAATCTGGATTTTCTTTAAAAAAAGTTCGGATTTCATCCAGAATCCGCAGCCATTCCGTATGTTTTAGATTTTTTATATTTTTCTCCCCGCTTTCGCGGGGATAAGCAAGTGCCCTTTGGGCACTAAAGCCCCATTTTATAATAATATTCCACGCTTTGCGTGGCTCAATAAGTAATCTTTGTTCTCGCAAAATGCGGTTCGCTCAAGTTTACTTGAGATTTTGTAAAAACAAAATAGCCAATCTTTTTTTATCCAAAAGCAATATCTATTAAAAAAATAATTTTAAACCTATGCAAAAATATTTTCTTTACATTCGAAAATCAACAGACGAGGACGACAGACAAATTTTATCTCTGGAAGCACAAGAAACAGAATTGCGAGAGCTAGCCGAGAAAGAACATTTGACGATTGTTGATACTTTCCGCGAATCACAAACAGCAAAAGAGCCGGGCCGTCCTGTTTTTAACGATATGCTTGATAGAATAGAAAAAAATGAAGCAGACGGTATTTTGGCGTGGCACCCTGATCGGCTGGCTCGCAATTCTGTTGACGGCGGTAAAATTATTTTTTTAATAGATTCTGAGAAGATAAAATTCTTAAAGTTCCCTACTTTCTGGTTTGAATCAACTCCACAAGGTAAGTTTATGCTTAATATCGCTTTTGGACAGTCTAAATATTTTGTGGATAATCTTTCAGAGAATACAAAAAGGGGGTTAAGACAAAAATTGAGAAGAGGCGAAATGCCCGGTCCTGCCCCGCTTGGATATCTTAATGATTTGAAAACACATACAATTGTAAAAGACCCTGAGAGATTTCGCCTCGTTAAGAAAATTTTTGCCTTATATTCAACTGGAAATTATTCTCTGAAAGATTTAAGAAACAAAATTTTTGACATCGGCTTATTGTCTAAAAAGGATAAGATGATTTCAATTTCAGTGCTTCAGAATATTTTACAAAATCCATTTTACTATGGTGCGTTTAAATACAACAACGAACTTCACCAAGGAAATCATGAGCCAATGATCACAAAGAAACTTTTTGAAAAATGTCAGGATGTTTTATCTGATCGCTCACGACCAAACAAAAGAAAAATTAAAGAGTTTGCTTTTCGCGGGCTTCTATTCTGCGGAGAGTGCGGATGTGCCATAACTTCCGAAACACAAAAAGGACATAACTATTATCGCTGTACTAAAAAACGAAACAAATGTTCACAGAAGTATATTCGTGAAGAAGTTTTGGCAGATCAGATAAATAATATTATTCAAAAAGTTTCTTTGTCTCCGTCTATGGCTGACAAAATGATTGTTGAATTAAATAAAGATCAAGAACAAGAAGCCAAAGACAGAGCAGTTTTTGCTCAAAATCTAAAATCTCAAATTAAAGAACTTGAGGATAAATTAGATAAACTTTTGGATACTCATTTAAATAACACTATTTCCAAAGATGAATATATTACCAAAAAACAAAAAATCCTCAACCAAAAGATTGAGATTTCCAAAAAATTAAAGGATTTTGAGCAAAAAGGTAATTATTGGCTCGAACCTGCTAGAAAATTCATTTTAGACGCCAAACAAGCCGGAATTATAGCTTTACAGAAAAATCTTTTTGATAAAAAAGATTTTCTAAAAAAGATTGGCTCGAACCGCATTTTGCGAGAACAAAGATTACTTATTGAGCCACGCAAAGCGTGGAATATTATTATAAAATGGGGCTTTAGTGCCCAAAGGGCACTTGCTTATCCCCGCGAAAGCGGGGAGAAAAATATAAAAAATCTAAAACATACGGAATGGCTGCGGAGGCAGGAATCCATTTTAATAATCAAATAAAAAAACCGTCAGGTAAAAACCCAACGGCTGTATTTAATGTCTTAATTTGGAACTTCTATTTTCCTCCTTTTATCATAAGAGAAAAAATACAAATCACCTTCTTGTTCTGGCCACCACAATTGAAACCTGTCATTAATATGTTCAGATGATATTTTTATGACAGAATAATCAATTTTGTTCTGAACCAAACTATCACTTTCCAGAATCTCATAATATAAATGATTGGCCAGTCTTTTTCCTTCCTTTTCACTTTCCAGCAATAATCCAATACTGCCAGGTTCGTTTTCTTTTTCTATCAATCTTCCTTCAATCTCTGTATTTTCCATTATCCTTTCTGCTTTCCACTCAATAAAAACTGGAGTTTTGGCAACTCCGATGACAAATAAAATTGCCAGAATTACAAATGTAATCCAATAATTTTTTTCAAGCTTTTTCTTTTCCATCAAGATAGTAAAATATATTTCAACAGAAAAGAATAAAGAAAGGCAAAGAAAAACTGCAATTCCAACGCCTAAACCAAAATTAGCAGCAACAGCAGCAACAGCAAGAACAGCAGTAGCAAGAGCAACAACAGCAGCAACAGCAGTAGCAAAAGCAAGAACAGCAACAAAATATTCATTTACAATATCTTTGTTAGCATATTGCAAAACATCATTACCGCCAACAAAAAACCAGAATAGCAACACTAGCACTATTGCTAGCCCAAATGCCAAAAAAACTCTTTCTACATACTTCATTTTGACCTCCTTAAAATTAATAAATTGACAAAATTAATTACCTTTAACATAGCATATTCCAAATTTTGTGTCAATAGTTTCAAATTTATAATTTATTAAAAATCTCTCTCCCCCTTGAAAAGGAGGGGAGGGATTTTAAAAACAAAATAAAAAATCCACCCGTTTTATTAGGTGGATTGGAATTACAAAATTGGATATTGTACAAATTTTGATATAAATTCCTTTTTTTCTGGGATAATCCCAAAATCATTTTCAATCTCAATTTTTCCATCTTTTTGAACTCTTAAAGCGCATAAAATTATATTTGAAAAATATTTACGCCCCAAAGAATATTTTAAAATAGAATCTCTGCTGTAAAAATAAATATGAGAAATTTTGCCCCTTTCAGAAAACCCTGGATCTTTATAATTAAAATAAGCCCAGCCACACTCACACCAATACGCCTTTACTGCTTTTTGACAATTTGGGCAAAACCACTCTCCGCTCCATGCTTCAATGTTATTAAAACGAACAAGCTCTCTTTGAGCTTTTTGTTCTTGTTTTTTCTTTTTCAAAAGTTTGTTTTTCATCCCTCATTCATCGCTCCTTCCAAAAAATTAATATTTTAACCCCTCTCTATTTTTTTGTCAAGAAAATCCTAACCCCCCAAAACCCCAACCCCAAAAACACAAACACACTTAATGCTAACAAATATTTCCCCAAATTATTTTTATCACTATTTTCATCATAATCCCCCAAAACTTCCATAACTTTTATATCATCCTGATATCTTGGCAAAACCCGCAAACCAGAATTAGTTTGTGATAAAATTCCAATTACATCAACTTTATCACCTAGTTTTATGCCAGCTAATTCAATATTTGTAGTTGGCTTAATAACAATTTTAATTTCACCTTGCTCATCACCAATCCAAAAATGTTCTTTTTTTAATTCAACAACTTCACCACTAATCAAAACTAAACTGCCAACAAATTCTTCTAAATTATTATCCAAATTTATTTTTCTAAATTCTGGTTCATTCCCAGACTCAACAACTTGAATACTATTTTTATTTTTTATATTAATTCTTTTCTCGCCATAAGCCTCACTTGTTTTACCACTAATTTGAACCAAATCTCCAAGAGTTAATAATGGAAAATCTTTTTTAAAAGAATAAATTTGTATTCCATTTATGTAAAAAATATTTGCCCCCAAAACACCGGGCTCAACAGCGACCACCCCATCAACCAAAACCTGCGCACCTTTTTTAAAATTTTTAATATTTTCTAAATTATCTACTGAATAATCAAAAGTATTTTTAAAATTATTTTCTGATTTATTGTTTTTAATTTCTAGTTTTTCTTTTTTATCTTTTTTAACAACAATATTTTCTATATTTTTCTGAACCTTAATTTTCAATTCATATTTATCCTCTCCTCCTAAATCATCAACAACTGTTAAAAATATTTTCTGTGTTCCAGACTCTAGAAATTTAACCTCAATTTTATTGTTGGCTCCTAGCTCCTGCTTGGAGACATTTTGTTCCAGTTCAACTTCATCCTCAAACTCCCAAACATATTCAACAATCTCACCATCTAAATCATAACTTTCTTTAGCATCTAAAATTATATTTTTATTAACAAAAATTTCATATTCAGGTATTTCAAAATATGCAAAAGGTAAATCATTTATAGGTGGACAATTATTTTCTTGCCCAATACTAGTTTTAGAAAGCCATAACCATTTGTCTAAATTTGCGCACCAATTATAGCTTTCTCCAGCAACTGGCTTTTTTGCGTATTTAATTTTATCAACTGATTTTCCTAGCTCATCAAATATTTCAATTTCATCTCCATTTAAATTATTTAAAATTAATCCTGTTTGATCACGGCGCAATATTAAATATTCATTAGCTGGTAAAATAAAATCATCAAAAAAATATTCATTTAAATTATCTTTTATTTTCCAATCTCTAAAAATTATTCCTTGCGTTGAAGTATTATAAATTTCAATCCATTCATTAAAGCCATTATCAATCCCGATTGGATTAACCATTATTTCTGAAATTATTATTTTATTAATATACCCAGATTTGTTAGAACTGGCTTTATTATTCTGTGTATCATTTTCCTCTGATTCCTGCGTGTCGTTGGCTCCATGCTCCTGCGTGGAGCCATCTTGTTCTTCACCACTAACCACAATTATGTCCTTAATATTATCAAAAGTTGCCTGCCCAATTCCAGACACATTCATAATATCTTCAATATTTTGAAAATCACCATTTAACTCCCTATAATCAATAATAGCCTGCGCTTTACTTGGTCCAATTCCAGGTAACGAATCCAGTTCTTCCAAACTTGCTGTATTAATATTAATTTCTTCTGTCATTCCTGCGAAGGCAGGAATCCATTTATAAAATAAAACCCCAGATGCTAAAAACACTGGGATTATAATTAAAAATATTAATTTTCTATTCTTGCTCTTCATAATTCTTTTTTAATATCATCCCAAGTTATGCCGCTATATTCTTTAATCTCTTTAAGCAAATAATACAAAACATCTTTTCTTAATTTAGACTGAATAATAATTGATTTTTGAGTTCTAGGCCAAATCGCTTTATAATGACTTCCACTTCCGCCTTTTGTATCAATAATAAAACCAAGACGGGCTAATGACTTGATAAATTTTCTTCTTTTAATTTCACCTGGTAATTGACTAAGCGAAGGCATATTCTTTTTGAATTTCACCTTGTCTATAAAGTTTGGCTTCCTGTGTGTAAGATGAAGGAATTTCAAAAGAGGTTAAAATTGCATCTTTAATATTTTTGTCTAAATCTTTTTCGTTTTTACCAGATGTAACTATTGAACCGTGTCTAAAATTAGTGCTAATTCCAATAATATTATCATTATTTTTTTTACATTCAAATTTTATAGGTCCATACATTCTAAAATATTCATTTAATTCAAAAAGTCCTCTAGGAACCATATCGTTGCCTAGAAAAAATTTAATAAATTGATCTTTGGTTTTTTTAATAATAGACATAAATTTACTTTATTTCATAAATAAATTATAGCATACCTATAAAAACAAAACAACGTCTTTACTTTTCACCAGCTTCCTTTGCTTCAGCTTCTAATCTTTTAAACCAATATTCTGGCGTATCTTTTTC
>CAZAVD010000015.1:0-17526 GCA_964488715.1 uncultured Gammaproteobacteria bacterium
CAGAAGATATTGAATTGCCAAGTGTGAATTATAATCCAATATATATTGATAATGTAACAATTAAACAAGAACAACCAACAAGCACTGAAGAAATTATAGAAGATCCAGAGCCAGAAAATGGTGAGCCTGAAACTCAACCTGAAACTGAAGTTATAGAAGATCCAATTGATTCAGTAAGTGAACCTGAAGAAGTCCCAGAACCTGTTGTTGAAGAACCAGAGTCAGAAAATAATGAACCTGAAATTGAACCTGAACCAGAAGTTGTTGTTGAGGAAATTATACAAGAACTAGAACCAATAATTGAAGAATAATTTAATAATATTCTATTTATGTATTATAATGTATAAATAGAGTAATATCTAAATTTATTAATTTAGATTCATGTTTAAAAAAATAAGAAAATAGATATAAATAAAGATAATATTATTAATAAATCAGAACTTTCTAAACTTTTATCTTGTTGGGGGACACCAACTAATTCGAAATGTTATGTCCAAGAAATGCAGTGATTTGACAGAAATATTTGGTAAATATATAATTAAGACATGATTTAAGTAGGTTATACAAAACTATAACTTTCCTAAATATATGAAATTTGAACAATTAAGACAAAAAATATTAAATCATCCAATTTTCACTTTTAATGATATTTTAAAGTGGTTTCCTGACAGCAATGCACCAACTTTAAAAGTTCAGTTAAATTTATGGATTAAAAAAGGCTATTTACAAAAAGTAAAAAGAGGGCTTTTTTATTTAACTGAAGCTGGAGTAAAAGACAATTTTTATTTAGCAGAAAAAATATTATCACCATCATACATTAGTTTAGAGAGCGCGCTTAATTATTATAGTATTATTCCTGATGTACCTTTTATTGTTACTTGCACAACCCCTTTGACAACTCGTAAGTTTGAAACTTTTGCAGGCAGGTATTTTTATCATCACATAAAGAAAGAATATTTTTTTGGTTTTAAAACTATTTATAGCCCGGATAAAAATTTTTTTTATAACATCGCAACTCCTGAAAAAGCTTTGCTTGATTTTATTTATTTTAATTTATATAAATTTAAAGATTTAAAAGGAATAGAAGAAGAAAGACTATATCTTGAAGAGGATTTTTCATGGAATAAATTTTTAAAAATGTCTAAAGTGTTTAAAAATGAAAAAATTTATCAGATAGCTAAAAATTTAAAAAAATTATATGAACAAGATAAAATTTGATTGGTCTAATATTTTAAGTTTGGCTCAAGATATTGGCATACCATTAGAAAAAAAACGAGCCATTTTAAGAGAATATTTACAATGTCATTTTTTGAATTTTGTGTATGACCAGAAAAAACCTAATAAGTTAGTTTTTGTTGGTGGAACCAGTTTAAGATTATTACATAATCTTGATAGATTTTCTGAAGATTTGGATTTTGATAATCAAGGATTATCTACTAAAGAACTAGATACTTGTTTTACTTTAGCAGCTAAAAAGATGTCTGAAATTGGTTTTGATAATGATTTAAAATTTAAAAAGATTAGAAATAATGCTTGGCGAGGATATTTAAAATTTGCTCCTGGAATTTTAAAGGAAATAGGACTTTCACCTTTTCAAGCAGAAAAATTAATGATTAAAGTTGAAATTATGAAGCCAAAAGTAAAGATTATTGCACAAGCAGTACTTTTAAAGAAATTTGGTGTATTAACAAATATTACAAGTTACGATTTATCAGTAATGTTATCACAAAAAACTTTAGCTGCTTTGCACAGACAGCCGTGTAAAGCCAGAGATTTTTATGATATAGCGTGGTTGATAATACAACATGTTCAGCCTGATTTTAAGATTTTAAAAAAGGAAAATATTAAAAATATTGAAGATTATAAACAAAGAATGCTAAAAGAATATGAAAAATTAAAACCAAATTTTAAAATTTTAAAGCAAAAGTTAAAACCATTTTTAATTAACGAAAAAAATCTTAAATATTTAGATTTATTTGATAAAATAGTTCAAGATGTTTAATAAAATCACAATTCAGTTAATATACAAAAAATATAAATAAGTGAATTACTCTCATGCTCAAAAGATTTTTAAATAATAAAAATATTAAATATATTACTATTCCAGTATTTATATTTGCTTTTATATTTATTGGAATATTTATTTTTAATTTTTCAGGAATTACAAATTTAATATCTAATAATTTTTATGCATATATTAATCAAGATATTAAAACAGGACAAGTAGCTGGTATTAAATCTAAAAGTTTATTTAATCCACCTTATCCTAGAATTGGGCAGCTGTATTTTCAGAATGCTTACAGAGCAGGTCCAGATATTTGGAAAAATCATTCAATGGTTGCTGTTACATATACTTATGGAGGTACAGCCAGAGCAATTAAATATAATAATCCCAATACATTAGTTTTAGGTGCTAGTGCAGATATTGTAGCTACCAAAGGCCGTGGAGGAATTAGAGATGGTTTTCCAGAAGAATGGTTTTTGTATGAAATAGATAGCCAAGGAGATAGGGCACACATAGGTGGAGAGGATTTTTGGGGAGGACATATTGTTAATTTAACAGATGAATGCCCAAAAGTTAATTTTGGCGGGAGTTTGCAAACAGCTAGTGAATATTTAGCAAAAGCATTAGCTGATGAAATTGATTGGGATGCTTTTGATGGATTATATTTAGATGGATGGATGGATGGTTTATATTATTATGTTGCTAATAATGATTTAAGTGTTATTGATATTAATTATGATGAAATTCCAGATGGGGCAGATAAAGTTAGTAGTAAATGGAAAGCTGGACTTGAAAATTGGATTAGTAATTTAAGAAAAGAACTGCCAGCTGGTAAGGTCATTATTGCTCATGAGTCTAGTGGAAAAGCAGGTTTAAATGGTAATGCTTTTGAGTTTTGGACAAATAACCCAAGTAGTAATTTTGATTTAGCAAGAAGTATAATGTCATCAGCCGTAGCTCCACAGTTAAATTATGCTAATGGTCATGTAGGTAGTTTTTATAAGAATGATCAAAAGAATATTTCTATGACAGGACCTGAATTTAGAGCAGATTTTACTTCAGCACAAGTTTCAGAAGCATTTTTTGGACATGATGCTTCTATGCATAGGTTTACTTTTATGCATGATGAATATGAAGGAGATTTAGGATATCCAACCAGTGGACTAAAAACAATTAATGGATTAAAAGTTAAATATTTTGATAATGGAGTAATAATTTCAAATGTATCAGGTTATGGGAAAAGTATTAGGGTAGGTGATTTGGAAAGAGGGCCGTATTACAGATTTTTAGGCAATCAAGAGCCAGCATGGAATAATGGTAAAAAGTTTAGTGGCGCAAGTTTTCAACCACTTGATGGAATTATGTTATTTAAAGAGCAAATAGTTTTGGTTACTCCAATAATTATTGATAATATGGAATATAATATGACAACTGTTGGGCAAGATCCTGTAGATTATTCAGGTTCTTGGACACAATCAAAATCAACAGTACCTTGTGGCAGTGAACACAACTGTTATGGAATGTCTACAGATTGGGGGGATCGCGCTCCTGGCTATGCTTATTCACCACCAGGTTCAGGTGACATAGCAGAATATAAACCAAAAATTAATATTCCAGGAGAATATGAGATATTTGAATGGCATGGAAGTTATAAAAATGAGACAATGGCAACCAATGTACCATATAATATTTATATAAATAATAATTTAATAGAAACAAAAACTATAGATCAATCAAAAAATCAAGCAGGTTGGAATAGTTTGGGGGTGTTTGATATAAAGCAAGGTGAAAATATTAGTATTAAAATATCAAACAATGCTAATGGATATGTAGTATCAGATGCAATCAAATTTGTAAATCTAGCTAGTTTTATTAAAGAATATGATGCACCACCACCAATTCCTCCAAAAGTTTTAGCAGCAGATTTTAATTGTGATGATAAAACTGACATTCAAGATTTTGCAATATTATTATCAAATTGGCACAAAGATACAGATGATCCTAGTGTAACTCAAACCACTCGCGGTAAATGTACAAAACCTAAAAGTTTAGATATGATTAATATTTGTAAATAAAAGAATATGTTTAAGAAATTAATAAAAAACAATAAAAGATATTTAGCAAAGTTAAGATATAGTCCGTTAATTATATTTTTTATTACATTATTTTGGTTTTTGGTTAGAGTTATCCCTAAACCTTCAAGAGCAGTTTATCCTTGTCAACAGGCAAACCTAGCTTACATGGGAACTTATTTAACTGTGTTATTTAGCGGAGGTATTTTTGCAGTTTTAATTAGTTTTTGGAAAAAAAGCATTAAGTTTATTAAAAATAATAAAATAAAAATTGTCATTAGTATTTTAATTTGTATATTTTTTGTAACTGGCTATAAAATAAATAAGGTTTATCAAGAAAAACAATTTAGACAAAAATGGTCCAGAACAATTCCAGCTCCTGATTTAAGCAAGGGGGTTGTTGCTGGAATTAATACTTCAAATTCTATTGTGTCTGTGCGTAAAGAAAATATTGGCTATGGTACAGCTATTAAAAAAGATACTCCTAGTTATAATTTAGTTTGGCAAGTTGTTGAAGATTTAGGTTTAGGAACACATCAAAATCCGCTTAATGATTTAATTAATAATGGAGATAAGGTTTTAATTAAAATTAATATGGTCACAAGTTCTAATGGAGCATATACTGAGCCAGCAGTTATAAGACCATTAGTTGAAATGGCAGTTAAAGCAGGCGCAAATCATATTCAAATTGGTGATGGAGGAGTAGGCATGGATAGTTGTAGAGGTACCATGGAATGTTTTGAAAAAACAAATTATAAGAGTTTTGTTAATGATCTGAAAAGTATTTATTCAGGTATAGCAATTGAATTAGTTGATTTTAATAATAAAAATAAATGGCAATGGATTAACTTATATAATAAAAGTAGTTTTGCTGGCTCAGGTTATACAGATGCCCATTTGGGCAGCCCAGATCTTTCTAAGCCATTAGCTGATACTGATTATTATAAAACAACAGATAGATTTGGTAAAAACCCACAAGGTCAGCCAATGGGTTGGTATGCAATTTCAGAATATATTTTAGATGCTGATGTGATTATTAATGTGCCAAAACTTAAAGTTCATTCACAAATGATTTTAACTAACGCAATTAAAAATCATGTAGGCAGTACGATTGAAGATACAAGAACAGGTTATTATAGCGGAGCGGGTTGGAGCGGAGGTCCAAGAATAACACATAGCAAATTTGGTGCAACTCAGAATAAATTATTTTTTGAAAACGAAATTTTTTGGCGAGCTATTTTAGATGTGAATAAAATTGTTTTGTATGCTGATTCGCAAGGTAATTTAAAGTCAACAAAACAAAGAAAATATCTAAATGTAGTTGATGGAATAGAAGCTGTGCAAGGTCCTGATAGTAATGCAAGTAAATGGGATAACCACGGAGGACCAAATAGTAGGATGCGAGTTGATTTGGGAGTTATTTTAGCAAGTACAGATCCGGTTGCTGTAGATGCTGTTGCGTCTAGAATTATTGGATATAATTTTAGAGCTATTCCACATGTTCAAAAAGCAATAACAGAAATTAATTATAAAATAGGCAATAATGACCCAAACAATATAGTTGTTTTAGGAGATCAGATTAATAATAATTTTAGTAATGTTTTTGAATTTTATAATAATACAGCAAGTGCTTGGGGTAAGTATGCTGATTTAGATAATTTAGGAATTACAGATTTTAGTCCGCCTCAAATTTCAAGCGCAGAAAAACAAGCTAATAGTAATTTTTTTAATATAACTGCATCAATAAATGAAGCTGTATCTGCTTTTGTAAAATATGATTTAAATAATCAGCAAAATATTAAGAAAATGCAAAAATCTGGCAATAATTATTCTGTAAGTATTGCATCTAATAGTTCTAATGTTGAGATCATTGCTCAAGATAGTTTTTTTAATACAGCAGTGGCGCAAGCTAGTAATGGCGGTGGAGGCGGAAGCCAGCAAGATGATTTAAGTAGTTGTACTTTAAAACAACAATTTGATGTTTCTTCAGAAGTTGATTGTCCAGAAATTGAATCAATAATTTTAAATAATAATACAGATTATAAAATAAAAGCAGAAGGTACATATCAATATTGGTATCCTGCTCACCCTGGTGCTTTAGCTGATGCGGAATGGTCAGAAACAACTGATCATGGCAAATCTGGCTGGAATAAAGGCGAAACAGAATATGCAAGTGGAAACCCGATTAACTTTAGTACCGCAGATAATCATGATTTAAAAATTAATGGACAGAATATTGATTGGGGGCAATACAAAACAGATCATATATATATAATAAATAAAACAGGCACAGGATCAAAATTAAAATTTAAAATTCAAGATTCATATTGTCCTGATAATCAGGGCTCTTTAAAAGTTTCTATTTATGAATGTGATAATAGCAATGTCAACCCATTACCACCAAGTTGTTCAGGTTATACTTGCTCTGATAATCAGACTTGTTCAGATTGGGAAAATCAATCAGAATTATGTTGCGTAGTGGCTTGTGAAAATAGTAATAATGGAGGGAATAATGGAAATGGAGGAGGTAATGGTGGAAATAATAAGGGCAATTGTAAAGGATTAATTGATAAATCAGATCTTTCTAAGCTTTTATCTTGTTGGGGAACACCATCTGAAACAGACAGTCCGGAATGTTGGGTTGAAGATTCTAAAGTCAATTAATTTGACAAATTTATAAAACTATATTAAAATTACAATAGAAATTTGGTATAACTATATGAAAATTCCTAATACAAAAAATTTATATCCAAGGATAATTTTCAAAGATTTAATTAAAGAATTATCAAAAGATAATATTTTAACTATACTAGGCGCTAGGCAAGTAGGCAAGACTTCAGTTTTGTCCTTACTTTATGATAATTTAGAAAACAAATCTAAAATTTATTTTGATTTAGAAGATATCCAAATTCTTAAAGAATTAAATTCTTTAGATTTTAATGATTTCCCTGTTTGGTTAGAGGAAAAAATTGGACAGCCACTAGCTAAAAAAAATTATGTTTTTATTGATGAGATTCAATATTTGGATTACCCTTCAAATTTTTTAAAGTATATTTTTGACCATTTTAAACAAATTAAATTTATTGTTTCAGGTTCATCTACTTTAGAAATTAAGAAAAAATTTACTGACCGTTTAACAGGTAGAAAATCCTTATACATTCTTTATCCTTTGAGTTTTGAGGAATTTTTAGTTTTTAAAAATAAAAGTTTTTTAATAAGAGATAGATTAAATTTGAGTGCAATTATAAATAAAAATTTCAAAATATCTTCAGAAAATAAAAAAAGATTTTCTTTTTCTCAAAAAGAAGTCTTAAAATATTTTGAGGAATTTGTGATTTTTGGCGGCTATCCCAAAGCAGTTTTAATTAAGAATAAAAAAGATAAATTTTCTGTTTTAAAAGAAATCCAAGGAACTTATGTTAGAAAAGATATTAAAGATTTGGCTGATATTGAAAATATCACTGCTTTTAATAATTTAATAGAAATAGTTGCTTCACAAAGCGCTAATCTTTTAAATTATGATGAATTGGCTAATACTTTAAGTTTAAATCGCAAAACTTTAGAAAAATATTTATTTTTATTAGAAAATACTTTTATCATTAATTTACTAAAGCCATTTTTTACTAACAAAAGAAAAGAAATTTCTAAAATGCCAAAAATATTTTTAGCAGATACTGGCATGAGAAATGCTTTAATCCAAAATTTTAATGCCTTAGATTTAAGGCCCGATAAAGGAGCTTTAATAGAGAATTTCGTTTATGTCCAGCTTAAAAAATTAATTATGTCAGAAGATAATCTTTATTTTTGGCGTACTCAGATAAAAACAGAAGTGGATTTTGTTATTAAAAATAAACAGAATCTGATTCCAATTGAAGTTAAATACCAAAAATTTAAAACTTCACAAGTTCCTTCAGGACTTCAATCTTTTATTTCTTCTTATCATCCTAAAAAAGCCATAATTATTACACAAAATTATTTAGATCAGATTAAATTAAAAAAAACAGATATTTATTTTTTACCTGCTTTTTTAGTATAAAATTTTAGCAAAACTATCATCTTATCAAAAACAATAACATCAAAATTAAAAACACACTTAATGGCACACTAACTTGCCAATAGTTTTCTAATAATATTCCCATAAAATAAAAGGCTAAACATAAAAAGTAAAATCCAATTACTAATAACCACATCCACCACGCCCATACCCCAGCAACTATAAAAACTATGATTGGTAAAGCTAATAAAAGCAGGCTAAAAATTATGCCTAGTTTTTTTATTTTAAATTTGTTTAAATAATTTGTTAATAATAATAAGAAAAAAATACCTAAAATTAAAGGTCCTAGCCATAATGGTTCAAAATTACAAAAGCGAGTTAAAATCCATGACATAAATCCTAAAACTACTGCACCACCAACCCACGCAACCCAATCACTAAATTTAATTTTTATGTTGGCTCCTAGCTCCTGCTTGGAGCCATCTTGTTCTTTTAATCTAAAATAATATCCCATTATTAAAGCTAATAATAAAATAATAATTATAGCCCATTGCCACCAATTAAGCGTAAATATTTTTTCTGTTTTAGGTTCTGTCGCGCCTTTAACATTCCCGTTTTCTTCTTTTTTGTTGGCTCCTAGCTCCTGCTTGGAGCCATTTTGTTCAATTACTTCACCAGCAATTTCTCCAATTCCTTCTTCAGTGTTGGCTCCATCGCTCTGCGTGGAGCCTTCCTGTTTTGGCTCACTTTTTTCAGGCACACCACCAATCCCACCAATTAAAATTAAATTTTCAGTCATTGTGCCTTGTTTTGAATCTTGATCAAAAATTACATAAACCAAAGTTTCTGCTATACCTTCAATAAGTGGTTCAACTTCAATTTCAAAACTTAATTCTTGGCCAACCATTATAGTTGGAATATGCCAAACTGCAACTTCATCATCATAATTATAATCATACCAAGCTGGTTCGCTGGTGATCAAATGGAGTTTGTCTTGAGGTAAATCAAGAGTTAAAACTCCATTAGTTAATACAATATTTCCTTTATTTGAGACGACGATTGTTTCAATATATGTTTTGTTTAAATCTTTTTCATATGGATAGTTAAATGTTAAATCTACTTTACCATTATTCTTTGGCGCTCCGCCTCCACCTGTGTTGGCTCCTAGCTCCTGCTTGGAGCCATTTTGTTCTTCATCATAATAATTCACAAAAATAGTAGAAGTAGTAGTGCTACTAGTTAAAATAAAACTTGTTGAAGTAGAGGATAATGCTGTCCAATTTTCTTTTTCTTGTTCTGTAACTAAATAATTTTCAGGAATTAAATTATTAAATTCAAAGTATCCTAAATTATTTGTTGTTGTTGATGTCACTGGTGTTGAAGTGGAATTAGAATCAAATAAATTTATTTCCCAATTTTCAACTGGATAATTTAAATATTCATCTGTTGTTGAATTATTATCTTGGTCTTGATATTTATATCCATATATTGTAGAGTATTTTGTATTGTAAAAATTAATAGTAGTAGTTGCGCCAGTAATAATTTCTGTTGTGGTTGCGCCATTAATTGGATTAATTACAAACCAATTATTTAAAACTTCTTCAGTTATTGTATATTCTCCAATGTCTAAAGTTTTAGAAATATAACCTAATGTTGTTGTGGCTGTTGTTGTTGATGTTCCTGAATCAATTTCAAAAGACCAAATTGTTGAAGTTGCTAAAGTTTGATCAGCAGTAGTTGAAGCAATTCCATCCATATCTTCATATTTATAAATCTCCAAAATCCCAGGTGGTTGTTCATAATTAATAAAATTAGTTGTAGAAGTTGTTTGGCTGGCAAGAGAAATATTAGTTGAAGTTGGGCTTAAAGCAATCCAATTAGTTTTTTGTTGTTCGCTTAAAGTATAATTTTCAGGTAAAAGCTGATTAAATTCAAAATATCCAGTCGCAGTAGTAGTTGCTGTTGTTGTAGTTTGGTTAAATGAATCAAATAAATAAATTTGCCAATCTGCAACAGGATTTGCCAAATATTCAGTAGTGGTAGTATTATTATCTAAATCTTGATATTTATAACCAGCAATAACTGCATAACAACTGTCATTTGCAGAACCAGGTGTGCCCTTATCACCAGATCCATAAGTGGAATTTGATTCGCACCAATTATGACCAATATTATTATCTAAATCAGAATCAGCTAATGCCATTGATATACCTGTTGGGTCTGGGAAATTCGGACCATCATCATATTCAACTTTGTCTATTTCTACACTATCACAAGTTAAAATTATTTCATCATCTGCGTTTGCTAAAACAAAATTAGAATACTCATAATCAATGTTAACTCCGCCGTTGGTTAAAGTGTTATCTTCAATGCCTAAAACAGCATGATCATAGCTAGCAATAATAGTAGAAGTTGAAATTGTGTGTGAATCTGTGCTAGTGCCAGCATTGTCGCTAATTATACATCCAACCAAATCAATTGATTGACCTGTTGTGTTGTATAGTTCAAACCACTCACCAAGATTATCATTAACAGCAGATGGGTCTTTCATTATTTCATTGACTATGATATCTCCGGGGTTGATTGAAACAGCAGCTAATGCTTTTGGAGCATTAAAAAAAGCGCCTAATGACAAAGTGTTTAATATTAACACAAAAGCGCTAAAATAAATTAATGATTTAATTAATTTTTTCTTTAGTTTTTTAAGCATAAAATTTAGTTTATATAATAATACTCTTATCTTAAACTGCTTTGAATTATTGTCAATACAAATGCCTGTGGATAACTAAAAACTCCACCTAGATCAGGTGGAGTTTTTTTTGTTTATATTTATTCAGTTTCAGTAGGTGGATTTTTGTAATTTTCAATTGCAGTTACAACATTAGAATCTTCTCTTAAATCTTCAAAAAACATAATGTGGTCTTTGTTTAAAAACATTTTGTCCATTGGCCTGTGAAGTTCAGTGCCAAATTTAACCATAATCATTTGCTGTTGAGTTTGTACAGCTGGTTGAACTCCTGCCTCATCAGTAGCTGGTTCAGCTGGTTGAATAGGAACATCTTGGACTTGAAGATAATATACATCTTCTAAAGTTGGGTAATCAGTTTTAACATTTTTAAGTTTGCCAAAATAGACTTGTCCGTTAGTTAAGAAAACAGCTTGCCAGTCACTGGCTTTAGCTACATCTTTTTCACTATTACTTGCTGGGTTGTTTGAAAGGCCTAAAACATCCCAATTTGTGACTTTAGAAATTACAAATAACACAACTAAAACTAGTACAACAATAATTAAAAGTGTTGTAAAAATTTTACCCACTTTGCCTTTGTTTTTGCAAACTTTTTTAGCTGGCTCTGAAGTAGCTTTAGCCACTTCATTTAGTATTTCTTGCTCTACATCTTCAGCATACATTTTTTTAATGTCAGCTGAGTTAGAACCTGATTTTACATTTTTCATATGCGCTTTTTATCACCCCGCCCTTCGCGAAGGGCGGGATGGATTACTGATTAATTTTTCCTTTAAATATATTATATCATATAAGATTTTTTTGGTAAAATGTGGTATAATTAAATTATAAAAAAGAAGAATTGGATTTTAAAAAACATTATGATAATAATTTATATAAAGTGTATAGAAATTTTACAATTGTTCTTTTAAAATTAATTCTTGGCAAAAAACCAAAAGAATTAATTACTTTATTGGCAGATGATTATTTTACACCTGACAATATTGATATGGAATGCACAATAAAAAAGTTTACTAATGATCATTATAAAAATTTTGTAATTACTGGGGTTTGTCAAATTGATTCAAGATCATCAGATATTTTGCAATTAACTGATTTAATATTGGGCGCAATTGTTTATGATTTAAAAAAACAAGAAGGTCTTATTAAAAAACAAGCCATGACCCACAACGGGCGACGCTTGTTTTTAAGTGGTATTATGAATAATAATACCTATATATATCATAGCATATTGTTTTTAAAAGTCAAGGATGTGGATAAGTTTATTAATTTTTTAGCTCAAATAAGCTAAATTACCAAACAATTTTTTATTTCTCTTTTTTAATGCTATAATTAAATCATCCCAAAGGGATCACTTCGTGATAATTTAATAATTAAAATTAATTTTATGTCAAAAATTCTTTTAAGTTTGACAATAGTTACTGCTGTGGCAGTTATTGCAATTGGAGCCACTGGTGCATATTTTTCTGATACAGAAACTTCAACTGGAAATACTTTTACTGCAGGATCTTTGGATTTAAATATAGATGGTGATAATCAAAATGTAGTGATGTTTTCAGTTAGTAAGTTAATTCCAGGAGATTCTGGAACACAGGAAATTTTGTTAAACAATACAGGCAATTTAAATGGTTTTTTAGATGTTAGTTTTTTGAACTTAGTAAATAATGATGTAAGTTGCAATGATCCAGAAGATGATGTTGATGCAACTTGCGGTACTGGACAAGTTGGAGAACTAGCTGATAATTTAGATATTGTTTGTTATATTGATGAAAACGATAATGATGTTTATGATGGTGGAGATGAATTGATTTTTAGTAATAAAGCTTTAAGCATTATTGGAGAAAAATTATCAGATTATGGCTTTACTGCGGGTGCAAGTAAAGTTTTTAGAATGGAATGGAGTGTTGATAGCGGTGTTGGTAATATTATTCAAAGCGATGAAGCTGGATTTGATGTTGAATTTGAACTATCGCAAACTGCTGGACAATAAAATGCAAAAAATATTTTATTATTTATTTATAATTCTAATATTATTTGTTGCTGTTTTTTTATTAATTTCCATTTTACCAATAACAGGGAATTATAAATTTTATGTAGTTCAATCAGGTTCAATGAGCCCAGAAATTTCTAAAGGCAGTATAATAATGATTAAGCCATTTGAAAATTATGAAATAAATAATATTATTTCATTTTATATTTTAGAAAAAAAATATATGCCAATGACGCATAGAATTGTGAATAAGATTGAGAAAAATAATCAATCTTTTTTTATTACTAAAGGTGATGCAAATGATGCTCCTGATTCGCATGAAGTAGAAAAAAATGAAATAATTGGCAAGGTAATTTTTAAAATTCCATATATTGGCTATGTAATTGATGCTGCTCGCACACCAATTGGATTTTGTTTTATTTTTTTAATAATTGTAGGGACAGGCTTCAAACCTGTCCGTTTCAAATCTGGCTAAAAATAAAAAAAGCTCACATACGACAATCGGAGGGGGATCATCATTGTATGTGAGCTGTTTGCTATTGTCTGACATATTTCTGTCAGAGGCCAACAGCTTTTTGTTGTGGCGGGTGGACTCAAACCACCGACCTCTTCACTGAAATGAAGTGAGCTATCAGCTGCTCCACGCCACAATTTCTCCTTGTTTAAATATATTCTACACGACTTGATTTTTTTGTCAAGTAAAGATAAAGATGGTAAAATTAAAATAGAATTTAGACAGCCCCCTTTTAGGGGGCTTGAAAAACTAGCCTAGGTCTTTAGGCCTAGGTGATTGTGTTAAAATTTAAACATGATATCAAAAAATGAAGTTAAACACATTGCAAAGCTTGCTAGATTAGATTTGTCAGAGCAAGAAATTAAAAAATATCAAGAACAGCTTGAAGGAATTTTAAGTTATGTTGAAAAATTGCAAAAAGTTGATACAAAAAATATAGCAACAGCAGATGGCGGAACAAGAGAATTAGAGAATATTTGGAGAGATGATGAGGAATTAAAAAATGAAGAAATTAATGGATTAATTAATATGGCGCCAGATGTTGAAAATGGGCAAGTAAAGGTTAAAAAGATTTTATGATAAAAGAACTGCATAAAAAATTAATCACAAAACAAATTTCTGCTAAAGAATTAGCTGAAGATTATTTAAATAGAATAAAAGATAAAAATCCAGAATTAAATGCCTTTATCACTATTACAGAAAAACAAGCTTTAGATCGTGCAACAAGAATTGATGAATTAATTGCATCAGGCACAGAATTATCTTTATTAGATGGAATCCCAGCATCAATCAAAGATGTTATAATGACTCAAGGAGTAAAAACAACAGCAGGGTCGCGAATTTTAGAAAACTATATTGCTCCTTATGATGCAACTTTAGTTAAAAAATTAAATGAATCTGGAATGGTTTTGTTAGGAAAAAATAATTGTGATGAGTTTGCCATGGGAGGATCTGGTGAAAATTCAGGGTTTGGTCCAACAAAAAATCCACATAATTTAGAATTTGTTCCTGGTGGTTCGTCAAGCGGATCAACTGCATCAGTGGCAGCAGATTTAGCAGTTTATTCAATTGGAACAGATACTGGCGGGTCAGTTCGTCAACCAGCTTCTTTTTGTGGGGTTGTTGGTTTTAAACCAACTTATGGCGCAATTTCGCGATATGGACTAATTGCAATGGCTTCATCTTTAGACCAAGCTGGAATAATAGCGTCAACAGTTGAAGATGTTGAGATAGTATTTGACACAATTAAAGACAAGGACAAGCTAGATTCAACTTCTCTAGAAATTAAGAAATTAAGAAATGAGAAATTAAGGGATTGGAATAGTTTATCTGGATTAAAAATTGGGATTCCGAAAGAATATTTTGTATCTGGATTAGACCAAGAAGTAGAACTTGCTGTGAAAAATATTATTAAAAAAGCAGAAAAATTAGGAGCAGAAATAAAAAAAGTTAGTTTGCCAAACACAGAATATGCTTTAGCTGTTTATTATATTATTATGCCAGCTGAAGTTTCAGCAAATTTAGCTAGATATGATGGAATAAGATATGGAGAATCAGAAAGAGCAAAATATTTAGGTGATGAAGTTAAGCGTAGAATTATGCTTGGGGCTTATTCATTGTCAGCGGGATATTATGATGCATATTACAAAAAAGCGCAGCAAGTTAGGACTTTAATTAAGCAAGATTTTGAAAAAGTATTTAATGAAGTTGATTTATTAATCACTCCAACAACGCCAACTCCAGCTTTTAAGTTAGGTGAAAAAATAAATGATCCTTTACAAATGTATTTACAAGATGTATTTACTGTTCCAGTTAATGTGGCTGGTTTGCCAGCCATATCCATTCCAGCAGGTAGTTCATCTGACAAGCTACCAATTGGTGTTCAATTAATTGGACCATGGCAAAATGAAGACGTTTTATTTGAGGTAGGCAAACTTCTTGCTTAAAATTCAAATCTTTGCTAAACTAAATTTTGATTTTGGACCGGTAGATCAATTGGTTAGATCACATGCCTGTCACGCATGAGGTTGCGGGTTCGAGTCCCGTCCGGTCCGCCATCGCCTCGCCGAAGCTCCTTAGAGCGAAGGCGAGCATTTGCCTTTATTTTGCTCTTTTGCTACAATATAATAAAGGTTGTGTAAAACTAGAATTTATAAAATTTAAAATAATTAATATGTTCGGGTTTCTAGAGTCCGGACTAAGAAAAAAATTATGGCAGATATGTTAGTTGTAGGCTCAAAAATTAAAGCCTATATTAAAGAAAAAGGTCTTCATTCTTCAAGTGACTTAGGTGAAGGTTTAAGTAAAGAAGTTGAAGCAATGCTAGACAAAGCAGTTGCGCGATGTCAAGCAAACAAAAGATCAACTGTTCGACCAACTGATTTATAATAAGATCAGTTTTAGAGAAGCAAAAAAACTACTAATATTAGTGGTTTTTTTGTTTATATTGATGTTTGCAAGAATTTATATAATTTGGTAAAATTAATTTAGATGTCACTAAGCAAGTATTTAATTTTAATGATACTGGCTACCCTTTTTTGTTGGGCTTCTTTTTTCATTGTAGTGTATTCAATTAATCCATTACAAACTGTATTTTTAGGTTTTGTTTTGTTTTATACATCACTTTTTTTTAGTATTACTGGATTGGCTTCAATAATTGGTTTTTTAGCGCGATATTTTTTTAATAAAAATCAATTTATTGGACAACAAGTTAAAATTTCTTTTCGTCAGGCAATTTGGTTTGGGGTTTTAATTGTTGTTAGTTTGTTTTTACAAAGCCAAGGATTAATTGCATGGTGGAATTTATTAATTTTATTAATTATTTTAGCATCTTTAGAAATGATGTTTTTGAAACAGAATAATAATTATGCAACAAAAATCACATAATTTAAAAAGTATTAATTATTCTTTAAAAAAACAAGGAGTTATTTTAGCTTACCTTTTTGGTTCGCAAGCTAAAGGTTTTACTCATAAAGATTCTGATGTTGATATTGCTGTTTTGTTTGATAAGAAAATAAATACTGAAAAATACTTTGATAAAAGTTTAAAATTAACAGATGTTTTTGAAGAACTTTTTCCTGGCAAAGAAAGGGTAATTACAGTTTTAAATGAAGCACCGCCTTTATTAAAACAAGAAGTTTTATCAGGAGGCAAATTGTTGTATTCTATTGATGAAGATCAAAAAACTAAATTTTATATTAATACTATTAGAGAATATGAAGACACAAAGCATTTGAGAAAAATTCAATATAAATATTTGAAAAATAGAATTAAACAAAGTAATTTTTAAAAATATGAGTAAATTATCAAAAGAAAGAATTCAAAAACATTTAGAAAATTTGGTTGAGCAAATTTCTGTTTTAAAAGAATTCCAGTCTGAAAAACTAGAAAGTTTTGTTAATGATAAAAAGAAATGCTACGCAGTTTACCATGCGTTTTTGTTAGCTGTTCAGAATGTAATGGATATCGGGGGTCATATTTTATCTGCTAAATTTAATATTGCTTATGACGAATATAAACAAATTATTCCAGAATTAGCTGATCAAAAAGTTATTAGTCAAAATTTAGCTCAAAAATGTAAAGGAATTGCTGAATTTCGTAATAAATTAGTTCATGGCTATTTAGAAATTAAACCTAGAATTGTTTTTGATTATTTAAAAAAAGATGTTCCTATTTTAGAAACTTTTTCCAAAGAAATTGTAAAATTCTTAGATAAAATATAATTATGGAAGATAAACTTAATAGATTAAAACAAGAAATCATAGAAAAGATTAAACAAACAGAGATTTTAAATGATCTTGAAGATTTAAAAGTGGAATATTTAGGCCGTAAAGGCAAATTAACTAAAATTTTTAAACAAGTAAAAGATGTTGCAGTTGAGGAAAAACCAGTAATTGGAAAATTAGTTAATGAAGTTAAGACAGAAATAGAGAATGTATATAATGATGTAAAAAGAGAAATTGAGAAATTAAGAAATGGAGGGATTGAAAATAAAAAAACAGAAAAAGTTTATGATGAAACTTTACCAGGAAAAGATCAAAAAATCGGCACACTTCATCCAGTAACACAAGTTAAAAATGATTTAAATGACGCGTTTAAATTTTTAGGCTTTGAAATTTACGAAGGTCCTGAAGTCACAAGTGAAGATTATGCATTTGATAATATGAATTTTCTGCAAGATCATCCAGCGCGAGAAAGTATGGATACTT
>CAZAVD010000016.1:0-17063 GCA_964488715.1 uncultured Gammaproteobacteria bacterium
TTTGACCAGTTAAATTTAATTCTCTTCTCCATTTAATTTAAAACAAAAAATACCTGATACTAAGATTATTAATGATGAAAACAACCAAGCATATTGTATAGAATATTTTTGAGCAATTAAGCCAGAAATTAATAATCCAAAAACAGATCCTAGCTTTTGAATCATTGAATCAAAAGAAATAATAGTTGCTCTTTTATCACTAGGAATATGTTTGTTAATGTAGGCTTTTTTAATTGGTTTAAAACCTTCTCTTCCAGCTTCATGAACTAGGAAGAATAAAACTAACCAAAAAATATTCTGATAAAAAACGACGCATAACAAAGCGCTAAGACCTGTAATAAACAAATAAAAAAGTAAACGTTTGCTTTGTCTATTAATTTTAGCTGTATAGCGAACAGATAAACTTCCAACAATCATGGCTAATGAAATAATTACCCACAGCCAGCCTAAAAACTCTTGACTCATATGTTCTTTAAATTTTAAAGTCCAATACATATTAAAAGCCATTAAACCAGCCTGAAAACCTGTGTGTAATAAAATAAGATAAAAGACGACTTTATTTTTCAACCCATAAATTATGCTATCACGAACAATAATTATAAAACGCTTTTTAATATCATTATAACTATTTAATTTACTTGGTTTTAAATAATCTTCTTTCATAATTTTCCAAGCTATAAAAAATAAAATAAACTGGCCAATTGCAGAAATTAACCAAGGTAAAGCTAGATTGCTCTTGCCAATATAAGCACCTATTAGTCCCCCTAAAATAACACCAATTTTTTGAACAATTGATTCTTTCGCAAATATGTTATCTAAAGCTCCTGTAAAATTATGAAATTTTAATGAATCAACCAGCCAAGCCTCAAAAGCTCCTGAAGAAAAAGCCAATGCTAAAGCAGCCATTACTTCAGCTAAAACAAAAAACCAATAAATATTAGAAAAATAATACATCAACATAGAAAAGCCAGTTAAAATAAATGACCATAATGTTGATTTTCTTCTTCCAATTACATCTGCAAAACTGCCAGTTGGAATTTCAAGCATAAAAACAAAAAACATAAAAAAAGCGTTTATACTGTTAATTTGAAAATTATCCATTCCTCTTTCTTGCAAAAACAGCACATATGTAGTAAAGAAAAATGCTATAGAAAAATGATTCAAAAAAACTAAAACATAAAAAGTATAAAGTGTTTTTTTCATTTTATCCTCCAAAATATTAAATTGTTAAAATTAAAAACTCCTTAGTCGATTTGACCAAGGAGCTGTCTAGAGATATATTTTAAAATTAATTTAAATTCTAATTTTATTAATTCCAGACAATTGCTTGGTCAAATCCAATGCATAAATCGGAGATCCAAAAACTACAGCACAATTAGCGCTTTTCATCCAATTAGTTAATTGTCTAAAATTATTTTTCATAATTTTTATTTATATATTTTAATGTGTAAAATATTTGACACAAATAGTGTATTATTTGTTGCAAATTTGATACAGATAATTATGTATTTATTATAACAAATAAAAATTTTATTGTCAAGGCAAGATCTTTATTTTCTTAATCAATTCCTTAATCATCCCGTCAAAATTCCTTGAACCCATAAAAGCAATAACATCACCAGGTTTTGCAGATTTTAAAATATTATCTAGAATTTTTTGGCTGTTTGGCTGGTATACAATTTTAGTACCCCCACGACTAAAGTCGTGGGTTAACCTTAAATGTTTAGCCAATTCTCTACCAGACACATCATACACGCCTGGCTTTTTTTTATATTCATTTAATTTTGGAATATAAATCTTATACACGCCATTAAAAATATTTTTATAACTTTTCATACATTTTAATGCTCTGCCACCGCGATTTGGTTCAAAAACTACAAAAATTTTAGAATTTGGAAAATGCTTTACTAAAGCTTTGACAGATTCTTTGGCTTTTGATGGTGCGTGAGCAAAATCATCTATAATAGTTATATTATTTTTTCTGCTTCTAATTTCTAATCTTCTTTTAACTCCTTTAAAAGTTTTTACAGCTTGTTGAATTTTTTTAACAGGAATTTTTAATTCTTTAGCTAATAAAATAGTTGCGCACCAATTTTCTATATTCAAATCTCCTATTAATTTGTTTTCAAAATTATTAATTAATTTTTTATTATTATAATAATAAATTATTTTACACTTTGTATGTTTTAAGACTTCTTTTAAATTTTCTCCATCTTTTTTAGCAATAATTATTCCATTTTTTGGCATTGATTTAACTAATTTTTTAAACGCATCAATATAAGATTTTTTAGTTTTAAAAATATCAAAATGATCCCATTCAGCTGAAGTTAAAATTAAATATTTAGGATCATAAAAATCAAATTTAGAAGAATAATCCCAAGGTGAAGCTGAAGGATACTCATCACCTTCAGCAATTGACCATTCTGCCCCTCCCTGACTAGGGGGGGATTGAGGGGGGGTTAATCTTGCTCCATGATTAAAATTTAAAGGCAAACCTCCTAACATATAACTTGGGTTTTTGCCTGCAACTTCAAATATCCATGCAACCATTGCAGTAATACTTGTTTTCGCATAAGTTCCTGCAATCACGATAGAATTCTTTTTTATAAAATATTTTTCTAGCAATTTAGGAAAGTGTTCTAATTCAATATTATTTTCTCGTGCATATTTTACTTCTGGATTTTCATCTGAATAATGCGCATTGCCAATCACAATTTCTGTATTTATTTTATTTTTATTATTTTTTATTATTTTATTTAATTTTTTATCACTAAACGGGTAATAATATTTTATTTTATTTTTCTTTAAATAATCACTCATTGGCGGGAATATTTTTTTTGGCTCACTTCCAGTTATTTTAAATCCAGCTTGCCTAAAAGCCACAGCTATTGAAGCCATGGCTGTTCCACCTATTCCTATGAAATGGATGTGTTTTTTGTTCATATTAAATTTATAATTATACCAACGTTAGGGTAACGTTACCCTAACGTTATCTCTTGCCCTTTTCTTAAATAAAAAAAACAAACTATTTGAGTTTGACTTCTAAATATCTAATTGTTTAATTAATTCTTTTAATTCTAATGGGACAGGGCTTCCTGGTCTTAAAATTTCATTTTTTATCTCCACTTGATCTCTATTGTCTAAAGTACATATTATTTCATCAAATACATAACCCAAATCATCTTTCCCTGTCTTACCTAAAAATACTATCCTGTTTTTAAAATCTTTTGTTTGCAAAATTACAATACAATATAAAATATGATCTTTATATTTTCTCTCATTTAAACTTTTAGCTCGTATTTCGGAAAGTCTATTTATTTTTTCTGTTTCTTGACTATTTAAAATTTGCGCAACATAAATTATCTCCTCTGTTTTTGCCAAAAAAACATATTCTTTTTCTCTGTGTATAAAAATGTCTCCAAAATTTATCATCATATTTGCATTAATGTATCTATCTCTTCTTTACTAACTAGACAATCTTTATCTTTTGTTGCTAATGAATAAGGGATTGTTTCTAATAAATTTGTTTCCATCCACGCGGCCTCTTTATGAGAAACATCTTCTATTTGTTTGGTATTTTTTTCACCAAATCTTTTACATACATTTTCTAATATATCTAATTCTGTTGGAGAAAAATATTTTTTATCATTTTCTGAAAAATTCCTTAAAGCAATTACTCTATGAATATTTTGACTATCATTTTTTTCAAATTTTATAGTGTCAGCTAAAATAGAATTATCAAAGTCGTCATCAGCAGTATCAATTAAATTTTTTATTGCTGAAGGTATTGGCCCATGTTCTAAATTTACATAAGTATCATAAGTGATAGGCGCCCCATATTTTTTAACATGTAAAAAATCTAAAAAATAGAATAATTTCATTAATTTAACTTTACCTAAAAATCTACTATTTGTATAATTAGCAAAATAGAGCAAAATTGCTTTTAGTTTTGGGACAGGAATATTCATATTTCATTATTATTATATCATAATAATAGAATTAATCAAACTCTTTTTCTAAAATACTCATCATTATATCATTATAATATTTACCATCAACAAAAATATTGTCTCTTATTTTGACATACAATTTGTGGTAAATTCATAAAATTACATCTTATCTACTACTTCAATTCCCAAAAGATTTAAGCCGTTTTTAATTACTTGTGCAACTGCTAAAATTAAACCCAATCTTTGTGCTTGAATTTTTTTTTCTGATTTTATTATTGGCACATGCTCATAAAAACGATGAAAATCACTTGCCAAACTAACCAAATAATTAGCAACTAAGTTTGGCTTATATTCTTTTGACGCCTGTATAACAACCTCCTCAAATTTAGCTAAATTTTTTAAAAGTAATATTTCATCTTTTTCTTTTAAGCTTTTAAAGCTTTTATTTTTTGGCTTTATTTTTGCTTTATTTAAAATACTTTGAATCCTAACATAAGTATATTGTAAATATGGAGCTGATCCACTTTCAAAACTTAACATTTTTTTCCAATCAAATAAAATATCTGTTGTTCTGTTTTGGGACAAATCATTAAATTTCAATGCACCAATACCTATTACTTTAGCAACTTTGTTTCTTTCTTCTTCAGATAAATCTGGATTTTTTTTCTTAATAATTTCTTTTGCTTTTATTATAATTTCATCAATTAAGTCATCTAACTTAACTACTTTCCCTTTTCTTGTTGACATCTTTTTTCCGTCTTCGTCCAAAATTAAGCCAAATTTAATATGTTCTAATTTTTCTTTTCCAGAAAATTTTAATAATTCACTAGCCTTAAATAACTGTTCAAAGTGCAAGGTCTGCTGATTAGCAACTATATATAAACACAAATCTGGTTTATATTTTTTATAACGATATTTAATAGTGGCTAAATCAGTAGTTAAATATAAAAAAGTTTCATCTGATTTGCGAATCATGCATGGAGGTAAATCAAATTTATCTAATGGAATAATCACCGCGTTTTCGCTTTTTTGAGCTATATTTTTATCTAATGCTTCAGTAACAATATTATCCAACATATTATGATAAAAACTTTCTCCATGCCATAAATCAAAAGCACGAATATCTAATTTTTCATAAGTTTGTTTAAATTCATCCAAACTGATTTTATAAAAATATTGCCATAGATTATAATTAACTTTATCTTTATTTTGTAATTTTTTAAGTTCTATTTTGGCTAAGTCTCTAATTTTTGGAGTATCTTTTTCTTTTTCCATAAAATCTACATACATCTTTTCAAGTTTATTAATGGTTAGTCCCTTTTTCTTTTTTTCCCCATATTTATTTTTATATTCATATAATAAAATTCCATACTGAGTGCCCCAATCTCCAACATGGTTGTCGCTAATAACTTTATAATTTAAAAATTCAAAAATACGCGCTAAAGAATCTCCAATAATCGTGGACCGAATATGCCCAGCATGCATATTTTTGGCAACATTTGGCGCAGAATAATCAATAATTATTGTCTCTTTTTTTCCAATTTTAGACGAACCAAATTTATTTTTTTGTTTTAGAATTTCTTTTATTTTTTCTAATAAAAAATTATTATCTAAATAAAAATTAATAAATCCAGGTTTGATTATTTCTATTTTTTCAAATATATTTTCTAATTTTTTTAATTTATCTAAAATTTCATTACCAATTTCTAAAGGATTTTTATTTAATTTTTTACCTAAAACCATTGCTATATTACAAGAATAATCACCTAATTCTGATTTAGGTGGATATTCTACTTGAAATTCAATATTTTCTAAATCAAATTTTTCTTTTAATACTTGATTAATTTGTTGTTTTATTGTATCTTTCATATAAATTTATTATATATCAATATCTGATATAATAAAAGCATGCAGATTATTCAAAACAAAAAAGCATATTATGATTACAAAATCTCAGATACTTTTGAGGCTGGTTTAATGTTGTCTGGTCCAGAAGTTAAATCTGTTAAAAAAAGCTCTGTTGATTTAAAAGGCTCATATATTTCAGTTAATGAAAATATGGAAGCATATTTGATTAATGCATATATTGCGCCATACAAGCCTGCGCGTATAATGCAAAAAAAATATAATCCTCATCAGTCAAGAAAATTATTATTAAACAAAAAACAATTACGGTTTTTAATTGGTAAACAAAAAGAAAAGAAAATAACAATTATGCCTTTACAAGTTTATGTTAAGAATAATTTAATTAAATTAGAAATTGGTATTGGAATAGGTAAAAAGAAATTTGATAAAAGGGAAGATATTAAAAAAAGAGATTTTGATAGAAGAAAAAGGAGAATGATATAAAATAGAATAAAACCTTGCATTTTATTAAAAACTATGATATAATGAATATAGATTAACAGATTTGTTAATGTTTATGTCTAATATCACTAAAAAAATACTAATTTTAGCTAATTCTAGTAAAACAGTTTTTTCCACAACTGACTTGTCTTTAATGTGGGCAATACAAGATAAAAACATTCTCAATGTAGCCATACATCGCGCAAAAAATAAAAAATATTTAGAAACAATTAAAAGGGGCATATATAAATTAAATGAAAAAAAAGTAAATATTTTTGAATTAGCCTGCAAAATAAAAAAAAACTCATATATAAGCTTTGAAAGTATTTTGGCACAAAACAATATAATTAATCAATGGTATGATGAAATAATTTTAGCCAGTGACAGAAAATTATCCATGAAAAACAAATATGGTAAATTTGTCTACAAAAAACTACCTCAAAGAATATTAGCTAATCGTCTGGGAATTATTAAAAAAGATGAATATTTTATTGCTATTCCAGAAAGAGCATTATGCGATAAAATATATAAAGACGGTTTAATATATTTTGATGATCTAACTTCAATTGATAATGAATTAATTTTAAATATTAGTCAGATATACAATAAACGGGTTGTTGCTGATGTTAAAAAATTATTAAATATAAAATAATCTTTATGCGTTTAGATAAGACAGAACACAAAAAAATAATGTTAAACATTTTGGCTGATATTTCTACTAATTCTTTGTTATCCTCCAATCTCGGCTTTAAAGGAGGTACTTGCTGTTATTTTTTATATGGCTTAGACAGGTTTTCAGTTGATTTAGATTTTGATTTATTGCAAGAACAAAAACAAGATAAAATACTTGATGAACTTGATAAAATATTAAAAAAATATGGTGAAGTAAAAAAACAAGGTAATGTTTTTTCTCGTAAAGTAAAATATAATATAGACTCAAGTGCTGTTAAAATAGATATTTCTAATCGTTTTGATATTAATAAATTAAATACTTATAATGTTCAAGATATTGTTTCATCTGTTCCACTTCATATTTTAAATAAACAAGATATTTTTGCTCATAAGTTGGTTGCTTTAAAGGAAAGATATGCAGATAAAACTATTTATAAAAGTATAGCTAATCGCGATCTTTATGATATTAATTTCTTTTTTGAACAAAATTGGAAATTTAATTCTGAAATTATTAAATTACGCACTGGCAAAAAAGTCATTGAATATTTAGATGAATTAAAAAAATTTATTGAAAAAAAAGTTGATGAGAAAAAAATTCTAGAGGGGTTAGGATCTTTAGTTGATGATAAGAAGAGAAACTGGGTAAAAGAAAACTTAAAAAAAGAAGTAATTAAAAAATTAGCTATTCAAACAACAGCTATGAGTGAATAAAAAAAACCCAGAAAAAATTCTGGGGTTTATCTTTTATATTATTTTAAACTATTATAGAACGCACCAGGGCTTCTCTTTGTAATTGTTTATGGATAGCTTGCCAGTCTTTAGTGTGATTTTTTTTGACCTTGCATATGATTTTATATGAAGAACTATTTGTTTTTTCAACAATACACCAAGTTCTTTGACAATCAAGAGTTAGATATAATTTTCCATTGTCAACAGATTTTATTACAAAAAAATTTGGCAATAGTTTTTCATAATGTTTTTTACACCTATCAATATCACCACGCCATTTTTTTCTTGTAATGTAAGCTCCAATTTTATAAAAGATAAAAGCAACAAATATAATTACAATAATTTGCAAATAGATATTCATTTTTTACCTCCAAAAATTAAATTTTAAAATTCATTTAATAATTTATTTTTATTTTACAAAAATCAACTACTATGTTTAGGTCATAACACATTGACATTATGTGTTTTTACTTAATATTAGCCAAAATGATATAAAAAATATTTTTTTGTGGAGCACATTTGACACAGACTAAAAAATAAGCTAGGCTGAATTATATGCTAATTGAATTAATTAAAAATTTGGGTCTTGATGAAAATGAAGCTAAAATATATTTAGCTCTTTTAGAATTAGGACCGAGTTTAGTAACTAAAATTGGTCAAAAAGCAAGTATTAACCGAACTACCTGTTATGATGTTTTAGAAAGGCTGGTAAAATACAATTTAGTGACTTATGCTTCTGGCAAACAAGCTAAAAAAAGATACTCTGCTATGCCGCCATATAATCTAGTTAGTTTTTTAGAACGCAAGCAAAAACAGAATGAAAAACAACTTGATAAATTAAAAACAAAACTGCCCGAATTAAAAATGCTTTATAAAGAATTGAACAAACCCTCGATTAAATTTTTTGAAGGCACAGAAGGAGTTAAAGCAATTTATGCCGAAACATTAAAATCAAAAACTGAAATTTTATCAGTTGGTGATTGTGAAGAATGGAGTTCAGCTGATTTAGTTGCTTGGGGTAAAAGATATAATCGTCAACGTGCTAAATTAAAAATAAAAGAAAGGGTCTTGATGCCAGACTCTTTAAAAACAACAAACTGGTTTGCAAATTACCCTGCTTCTATAAAATATACAGTATACAAAATATTACCCAAAAATAAAATTAATTATGTCTTTAACGGAGAAATTAATATTTATGAAGATAAGGTAGTAATTGTTTTACTTAAAAGCCCGAATCGCATGGGCATTATGATTACTAGTGATATTTTGGTCAACATGCTAAAAGCCATGTTTGAAATGGCTTGGCAAGTTGCTGGAGAAGTCAATAAATTTCAAAAAAAGAAAAGAAAAAAAGAAGGAGTTTGACCCGCCGACTCGAACGGGTTGACATTTTATTTTTTATATAATATAATAAAGATACCAGTTTATGACAAATAATCTGGATTTTTTTAAAAATATTTATTCTTAAAAATAAACAGATCCTTCATCCCGACTACTGTCGGGATTCAGGATGACTATCCTAATATTATGCCTGAAGAACTAGCACTTGCCATTCAACAAATTTGCGATGAAAAAGGTCTATCAATGGATGCTGTTAAAGAAACCATTGAAGAAGCTTTAGCTGCAGCTTTTCGCAAAGATTTTGGCGATAAAAAAACTCAAAATATTAAAGTAGAATTTGAATTAAAATCTGGTGATTTTAAAGTTTTTGATATTAAAGAAGTTGTAGAAGATGAATTACAAGAAAAATATGAAAAATTGCGAGAAGAAATTGAAAAAATGAAAGAAGCTGGCGAAGATATTACAGCCAAACTAGAAGAAATGCGAGCTAAAGAAAATAAAAAAGATGAAAAAGCCAAAGAAGATAAAGAGCAAATAGAAGATGAAGAAGAGGAAGAAAAAAAGTTTAATCCTCGCACTATGATTTCTTTGTCAGAAGCCAAACAAGAGAAAAAGGCTTCTAAAATTGGTGATGAATTAGTTCGTAAGCTTGATGTGCCTGCTGAATTTGGACGAATGGCTGCACAAACTGCTAAGCAAGTTATAATCCAAAAGCTACGGGAAGCAGAACGCAATATTTTATTTGAAGAATTTAAAGACAAAGTTAGTGAATTAATTGTAGGAACAGTACAGCGCCAAGAAGGTAAGGTAGTGTTGGTTGATTTAGGTAGCACAACTGCGATTATTCTTCCGCAAGATCAAGCCCAAGGCGATAATTATAAACCAGGCGCGCGAATGAAATTTTATGTTAAATCAGTTGAGCAAACCAATAAAGGACCAGAAATTTTACTTTCACGGTCACATCCAGAAATGTTGCGCAAATTATTTAAATTAGAAGTACCGGAAATTAATTCTGGAACTGTTCAAATAAAAGCCATTGCAAGAGATGCTGGTTTTCGTTCTAAAATTGCAGTTATGGCTAAAGAAGAAAATCTGGACCCAATTGGTTCTTGTATTGGACAACGAGGCACACGAGTGCAAACTATTATTAATGAATTAAGTGGAGAAAAAATTGATGTAATTGAATGGGACGAAGATATGACTAAATTTATTACAAATGCATTAGCCCCGGCTAAAATTCTAAAAGTTGATATTGACGAAGAAAATAAAACAGTTAAAGCTTTAGTAGTTGAAGATCAATATTCTTTAGCAATTGGTAAAGGTGGGCAAAATGTGCGGTTAGCTGCTCAGCTAGTTGGAATGAGAATTGATGTTGTAATGGAAGGTGGGGAGAAAAAAGAGGAAAGAAATGAAGAAATTGAGAAAGGAGAAATTGAGGAAGAGGAAGTTGAAGAAGTGAAAAAAGAAAAAACTAAAGATAAAGAAGAAGTGAAAGAAGAAAAATAATCATTCTGTCATCCCTGCGAAGGTAAGGATCTAGTTTAAATAAAAAACCGTCACAAGTGTGACGGCTTTTGAATTGTTTGCTCAACGAGCTCCTTTATTTTGTGAATTTACAAGGTCTCTTTTTCAACCCAATCACAATAAAGACCATCAAGTTGAAGTTTCATTTTTACAATTTTTTGAATATGCTCTTGATCAATTACGCCTACTGAAGCTTTTAACTCAGCAACCTTAGTTTCTCTCTCGATTTTTTCTCCCAATTCAATGATCTCTTTTGGACGATAAGGTTTTTTTGCAAGTTCAAATAATTTTCCAACTTCTTTAGTACTTAAAAATTCAGACATTATGATAACCCTCCTTGTATTTGATTTTTTAAAATTTTAAGTTTTTTTAAACTTAATATAAATCTAACATCAAAATAAATTTTTGTCAAGATTGGATCAAAATAAGAAATAAGCATTTAAATACCTATTTAAATACTTATTTTGCTTTTTTGAATTTAATTTGGTATTATATAAATATATGAATAGAATTTTATTTACCACAATTGATCCATTAGGAAATAAAATTACATTATTAAAAGAAACTTTTGAAAAGCATATTATCATCAGACACCCAGAAATGAAAGGAGAAGTTTTAGCAATCAAATCTACAATTAAAAACCCGTTATATATTGGTCAAGGAATAAAAAGTAAAGATTCACTAATTTATTTAAGTAGTTTTAAAAATAATACAAAAATGCCTTATCTTGTAGTGGCAGTAAAATATATTAAAAAACTAAATAAAATTATTTTAACTGCATTTGGCACTAAAAACTTAGGTTTAAATAAAATTAATAAAATTTTATGGCAACAAAAAAAAGAAAACTTAATTATTCATACTCACCAGCAACTCAAGAATTAATGGTTACTACTGTTGATCCTAAAGATCTGGATAAAATAGAAAACATAATGCTTGATACTGAACATTATCTGCATTGGGACCCAAAAAGAAAAGAAGTTGTTGGTTTTTTTGCATTGTTTGTAGATTCTGATAAAAAGAAAGAAAAATTTTATAGTTTTCCAAACGCTGAGGATATACGACCTCTTGGATTTAAAAATTTTTTTAAGCAAATAGCTGAATCGTATAGTTGACAAAACTAATTAATTTAAAAAAATCATGAAAAAATTCATGATTTTTTTATTTGCCAAAAATTTTTTTAAATGATTAAATTAAGAGGAAGAATTATTAACCCTTATAAATTTTATGATTTCAAACTCAATCTACTTCCCAATTATTGTTTCTGTTCTGGCCTTAATATGGGCAATGTTCTTGGCTTTTAAAATTAAAAAAATAAAAGTTGCAGATGAAAAAGCTGGAGAAATTTCAGGACATATTGCGCAAGGCGCGCGAGCATTTTTAAAAAAAGAACAAAGCGTGCTAGCAATTTTTGTTTTAATAATTTGTGGTCTAGCCATTATTACACCAATTGGATGGCAAACAGCAGTTGCTATTTTAGCTGGCGCAATCTTTTCAGGAGTTGCTGGTCAAATCGGAATGCGCATAGCTACTTTAGCTAATGTCCGTTGCGCTGAAGGAGTTAAAAAATCATTATTTAATGGTTTAAATATTGCTTTTAGTTCTGGTTTAGTAATGGGCTTAACTGTTGTTAGTTTAGGGTTATTAGGAGTTAGTGTTTTATATATAATTTTTAAAGATCCTGTTATTATTTATGGATTTGGATTAGGCGCTTCTTTAGTTGCTTTGTTTGCGCGGGTAGGTGGAGGAATTTATACAAAAGCCGCAGATGTTGGAGCAGATTTAGTTGGTAAAGTTGAAGCTGGAATTCCAGAAGATGATCCAAGAAACCCAGCTACTATTGCAGATAATGTTGGTGACAATGTTGGTGATGTTGCTGGAATGGGAGCAGATTTATTTGAAAGTTATGTAGATTCAATTATTGCTACAATGATGCTTGGCGTATTTTTAACTTGGGCTTCACCTCAAAACGCAATAATGTTTCCAATGTTTTTAGCTGGGATTGGAATTATCGCAAGTTTATTAGGAAGTTTTATTATAAAAGCTTTTAAAAAATCAAAACCACAGAAAATTTTAAATACTGGAATTTTTGCTAGTGCAGGAATTTTTGCAATTTTAACATTTATTGCTAATCAAATGTTATTTAATGATTACAAAATGTTTGGAGTTGTGATCATCGGATTAGTAACTGGAATTTTAATTGGTTTAATTACTGAATACTATACTTCACATGAACACAAGCCAACGCAAGTTTTAGCTGAATCATCAAAAACAGGAGCAGGCACTAATATTATTTCTGGTCTAGCCTTAGGAATGAACAGCACTGCTTTGCCTGTAATTTTAGTTTCTATTGCTGTTTATGCTTCTCATTCAATTGCCGGGCTTTATGGAGTTGGAATTGCAGCCATTGGAATGCTTGCAACTTTAGGCTTAACTTTGGCAACTGATTCTTATGGACCAATTGCTGATAATGCCGCTGGTATTGCTGAAATGGCTGGAATGGGGGAGGATATAAGAGAAAAAGCAGAAGAGCTTGATGCTGTTGGAAACACTACTGCTGCAATTGGAAAAGGATTTGCAATTGCTTCTGCTGCGTTAACTGCAGTTGTCTTAGCTGTTAGTTTTAGTCAAACAGCAAAAATTGATATTGTAAATTTGTTAAAACCTGAAGTATTTATTGGATTGTTTATAGGGGCAATGTATGTGTTTGTTTTTTCTGCTATTACAATGAAAGCTGTTGGAAAGGCTGCTTTTGAAATCGTAAATGAGGTTCGTAGACAATTTAAAGAAATTATTGGCATTATGGAGGGCGCAGCAAAGCCTGATTATGAAAAATGTGTGGCTATTTCAACAACCAGTGCTTTAAAACAAATGATTTTGCCATCTGTGTTAGCAGTTTTAATTCCTATTTTAGTTGGCTTTTTATTGGGAGCAGAAAGTTTAGGTGGTTTATTAATCGGAACTGTTGCAACTGGATTTTTAATGGCAATAATGATGGCAAATGCTGGTGGTGCTTGGGATAATGCAAAAAAATATATTGAAACAGGAAAATTTGGAGGCAAGGGAAGTGAGCCACATAAAGCAGCAGTTGTTGGTGATACAATTGGTGATCCATTCAAAGACACTTCTGGTCCATCATTAAATATTTTAATTAAATTAATGGCTATTGTAAGTTTAGTTATTGCTCCATTGTTGTAGATTTAAATTTTGCAGAATACTTTTTTGTTTGCTATAATTTAAACATAAATAATTTATGTTTGTATTTACAAAACGAAATATGGTAGGTGAACAATTTTATCAAGGTTTAATTATTTTTGGCATTATTGTTGGAATTTTGGGCATACTTTTTAGTAGTATGGCGTTATCTGCCAAAAATAATAAAAAAATAAATTTATGAGTACAACAACTTTAGTTTTGTTGATTATTGGTTATGTTTTAGCAGCTGTTTTTGGTGTTTTGCTTTATTTTCTTTTTAAATCAGATAAAAAATAAATTCTACGTTTAGAGACGATAGTCTTAATTTCTAGAAAAATAAAATCTACGTAGATATCTACGTAGATTTTTTAATATTACTTGTCTGGCAAGTATCTGGCACTTGCCAAGAAAGTGCCAAAATAAAAACCCTATTGCAATAATAGGGTTTTACCGTCTAAAATTTATTTATTATTCAGAATATATTATTTTTTCAATATCCTCCCCCTGGGTATCATATATTTCTCTTCCATGCCGTTCAGCAATGTCTTTAAGGTTTTCTTTCTTTTTTGAGTCAACCACTTTTGTGGCTGCTATAACTGAGTCAACAAAAAGTTTAATTTTTGGGTTCTCTTCCACTGCTTTTTTTAAAATTATAATTCGAGCATCTTTATCTAATTTGCTTAATCCTAATTCATAAATAATATTACTAAGCACATGCTCTGAAAAACCACCGGCAAATCTTAAATCGCTCATATCACCACCATAACTCTCACCGTCCCAATTTTCTTGTTTAGCTACTCTGCTCATTACTTCATCAAACTGTCCTTTCTCCTCAATTTTTTTTATAAATTCTTCAAACTTTTCGTTAACGGTTTTTAAATGTGTCTGAATATACTTTTCCGCAAGTTGTTCTACGGATTTGGTCTGATTAAATTTTTCTGACATAATTTTCTCCTTTAATTTCAAAATTGCTGTTTTAAGCAAAATTAAAAGTTTAATTATTTTTAATATTTTATCCACACCTCCTTTAATCTATATCTTAATTCTACCCCCCCCAGTAAAGTTTTGTCAAATTTTTGTATTGTCACATTTTCTTGCCTTTTTAAATTTAATTTGTTATAATTAACTCAAACAATTAACCAATCCAATTACTCTACTGACTAATTGGGTTAAGAGAAAACAAATGGATTTTAATCAAGACGATCAAACAACAACTCCTACTGATGAACAAGAAGAACAAAGCAGTGTTGTTGAAGAAACTCCTGCTGAAGAAACAAAAGAAGCTGTTGAAGAAACAGCTCCTGAAACTACAGAAGTAGAAGAAACTCCTGAAGTTACAGAAGCTGAAGAAGTTCCTGTTGAAAAAGTTGAAGAAGAAGTTTAATCTTAAAATATACAACCCCGCCTCTCGCGAGAGGCGGGGTTTGACTTTTTGCTAAAAGTGTGCTATACTTATAATAGTAAGGAAAAAGTGTAAAAACAAAAATAAAAATGAAAATCCATGTAGTAAATCAAACTCCTAAAACTTATAAACTAAAAATTCGAGCTAGATAAGCTCGAATTTTTAGTTATGCAAATAAAATTTATTTCTTAATCTGTTTAATAATCTTTGCAAAAATTTCTGGATTTTTTTGAGCTAATTCTGATAAAATCTTACGATCTAGTTCAATTTTATTTTTCTTTAATAAATCAATAAATTTAGAATAACTTAAATCATATTCACGCACTGCAGCATTTAATCTGATTTGCCATAAACGACGCATCACTCTTTTTTTTACTCTGCGGTCACGCAAAGCATGCGCCCCAGCTTTCATAACTGCGGTTTTGGCCATGCGTGTTAAATTTTTGCGACCCCATTTATAACCTTTGGTCTGCTTTAATAAAGCACGCCTTTTTTTTGTTCTTTCGCTTCCTCTTTTAATTCTTGGCATATTATTTATTTAACAGACTTTTAATGTTCTTGGCAGCATCTGGTGACAGATTTTGAATGTTTCTTTTTTGTCGTGTTTTTTTACCAGTCTGTTTTGCATTAAAATGATTCTGTCCATCTTTTAATTTTAAAACTTTACCACTTTTAGTGGTTTTAAATCTTTTAGAAATTGCTTTTATTGTTTTTTGTTTTTTAGCCATATTAATTATTTGGAGCTATAACTGCAAAAAATTTTCCACCTTGTCTCTTTGCAGGTTGCATAACTTTTATTTCTTCGCCTAATTCTTTTATAAAATTATTAATATTTTCTTGAGCATTACTACCATGCGCTTTTTCACGCCCTTTTAAAATCATTTCAATTTTAACTGAATTACCAGCTTTTAAAAATCTTTGCGCTTGTTTAACTCGCGTTTGCAAATCATTGCCTTTGATTTTAAAAGACAAGCGAACGCCTTTAATTTCTGTTTTTTTATTTGCTACTTTTTGTTTATGTTCAAATTTTTCTTTTTCATATTTTATCTTGCCATGATCAATAATTTTACAAATCGGTGGTTGAGCTTTAGGATTAACTTCAACTAAATCTAATTCTAATTCTTTAGCTTGGGCAAGAGCGTCTGCAGTTTTCATAACACCAACATTTTCTCCTTGAGCATTAATTAAACGAATTTCAGGTACGCGAATATACTCGTTAGTGCGAGTTCTTTTTTTTAAATCTTCTCTTTTTTGAAATGGTCTGCGTCTGCGAATCTGCATAAGAATTGGCTTGCCACGCTCTTCGCGAAGGGCGTGGTGGAGGTGGTCGGTATTGCACCGGCGTCTAAAATTAATTATTAAACATTTCTACAAATTTAGTTTGTTTAAAATTTTAGTTTTAAACTTTAAAAACAAACAAAAAATTTAAAACCTGAGTCTGAAATTTTATTATCTAAACTAGACAATTTAGATAACTAGTTCACAAATTATGACACCCAAGTTGATTTAGCGAACATCAATCAGTTGGATGGTAGTAGGATTTAAGCTACTACAGTAGCCGGTTGCAAATTAAATGCATTAGCTAGATTAGCTAAGCCTTGTTTTGCGCGGCTAAATAAATTGGCATTTATATCCAATCAAATGTTTTACAAGCTTACGCTTGATTTGCTTAATTTAATAATTTAAATTCTATCGAATTAAAACACCCCCATATTATAAATTTGTGCTAATCCCGCTCTTCGCGAAGGGCGGGACAAAATCTAACTATATTTATTCTAGTAAAAATTTAATTTTATGTCAAGTAAAAATTTTGTCATCCCGAGCGACAACTAGGGTTGTTAGGAGCCGAGGGATCTCTTAAATATATTTAATATGCCTTATGTTTGCCATTCGCGTTTGCATATTTA
>CAZAVD010000017.1:0-1508 GCA_964488715.1 uncultured Gammaproteobacteria bacterium
TAAATTTATTAAATAAGGCAAACCACCATATTTAATAAATTTTAAAAATGAATCTGTGTTTTCTTCTAAATTATGAAATTGCAAAAATTCAGTATAATTTAATCCATAAACCTTTATTTCAATATATCGTCCACTTAAATAAGTAGCTATTTCACTTGATAATAAATTGGCATTACTGCCTGTGCAGTAAATATCATATTTTTCTTCAGCTTTTAAATTTCTTAAAGCTTTTTCAAAATTTTCAATATCTTGTATTTCATCAATAAAAATATAGTTTTTTTTGTTTTTTGTATTTTTTTTAATATAATTTAAAAGATCTTGATAATTTTTAATATCATCAAATTCATTTAACTCTTTATTAATATAAATAATATTAGCTGTTTTACTTTTCTTTTTTATTTCATCCATTATTTGAAACAACAAATAACTTTTACCAACCCGTCTTTGCCCAATGATAACCTTAATAATATCCTTGTCAATAAAGGGTTTGATTTGATTTATATAAATTGGGCGTTTGATGTATTTTTTAATCATACTTAAAACTTTTTTAATTATTTAATATGTTTTAAGTATACATAAAACTATTTAAAGTGTCAAATATGGATAACTTAAAAACCAGAAAGCTCCACGCAGGAGCATGGAGCTAACTATAAAATATTCAATTTAACAAATATTACTGAATTCCAGTTTGAGTAGCTGTATGAGCACCTGAAGCTAAACCACCTGTCGCACCTTCAAGAGAAAAAGTTAAAGAATAAGTTGTTCCATTTGAAGTATAAACATAAGCTGCGCCTCCTGGACTTGGGTTAGTTGGCACTGCACCCATATATGTTACACCACTAGTAGCACCTACGATTTCAGTACCTAAAGTAGTTGCTGCCGGATAACCGTTTTCATCATTATAATATAACTCTAAAGATGTTTGAATTTGTTTAACATCTGAAACTCGTTTTGCATCACGTGATTTTGCACGCGCGCTATTTAAAGCAACTACAGCTAATGTAGCTAATAAGCCGATAATTGCAATTACAACCAATAATTCAATTAATGTAAAACCTTTGTTTTTTTGCATAAATTTTTATTTTAATTTAAATTTCTGATTTTAACCGACCTTTTTGATATATAATATAATACTATTTTATCCACAGGCTTTATTTAATTATAACAAATTTAAAAAGATGAAGCCAGATTATACATTGGCATAATAATCGCAGCAACCATTAACCCAACTGCCACGCCTAATACAACCATAATCAAAGGTTCAATCAGACTAACTAAATTTGTAACTAAATTATCAATTTCGCGCGAATAAAAATCACTTAATTTTTCCAAAACCGTATCTAATTTCCCAGTTTGTTCTCCAACTCCCACCATATAAGCCACCATACTTGGAATTTCTTTAGATTCAATTAAAACTGAAGCAATTGTATTTCCTTCTCGCACTTCATTAACTGTTTTGTCTATTACTTCTCTATAAACACTATTGCCAACTATTTCTGAAGTTATAG
>CAZAVD010000017.1:1608-16381 GCA_964488715.1 uncultured Gammaproteobacteria bacterium
GAATTGCTTGGTTTTTCTCCGCTAACTTGACGCAAATCAATCAAAGATAAACCTTTTTTTTCTAAAAGATCCATTATTTCTTTCTCGTTTTCAGCTTGAACAACAGCTTTAATACGGGAATTTGTTTTTGGATTAAGCGCAGTGTATTTGAAGTTCATATTGTTTTAATTATAGCATTAAAATGGGAAAATAAAAAAAACTGCATAGACGGGTCTTTTGTGAAAATTTATTTTAATTTTATTCAATTACTTTATCCAATCAATTTTTGAATGTCTTCCTGACTAAATTCCTTTTTATAATCAATCAATTTTGGATGTTTAATATTTCTTAATTCTTGGTCATAAGTTGCCATAATATTTCTAGCTCTTTTTTGATATACTTTCCAATTTTTTTGTGAAGCAAACTCATTAAACTTTTTTACAAATTCATTTTTATTTAATATTCTTTTTAGTTTTTCAAATTCATTTTCAATTTCTCCTTTAGAATCAATGATTTTGCCTGTTTTGTTGGGTTTTAATCCATCACCAAATTTGGCGATGGCTATAAAATAATCTAAATCTTCTGTAAATTCATACTTATCAATCCTATCTTTAATCCAATTTGAAAAATCTCTGCCTACTCCTAGCCAGTTATACAATTCTCTTGCATTAACAAATCTCTTTTTCTCGCCATTAAAATCTTTTTGAATTACTTTTATGTTTATTAGATCGTTCATTTGTTTATCAAATTATTTATTATGTTTTATACATTTAATTATTTAATTTTCCTGACACTTCTTTAGTTTTAAGTTTTTTAAATCTACTTTCTATTGCATTAAAATCTCTGTTATAAATTTCATCTATAAGAACATCTTTTGTTATTTTAAATTTCCTTTTTATTTTACTTTTAAAATTTAATTTTGTCAATAAAAAAACAAAATAAATTAAAGAAAAAAGTTCTGAACTCCTAAAGGACATAAAAGTTCAGAACAGAGATAATAACACAAAATATTTTTGCTACTGAATTAAATACTGAATTAATTAGTAGCATGCTTAGTAGCGACTAAAAAAGAATTACGTAATTAATTTTCGTAATTCTTTTTTATTATTTATTAACCACCCCAACCCCTCTTGACCCCGCCTTTCGCGAAAAGCGGGGCGAGAAAAGGAGGGGAGACCCTAAAATCCTAAAAAGCCATGGAGCCAACCTATATTTCGCCTGATTGTTTTAGGGCTGATAGTGATTGATCAAAAGAAATCATACCAAACTTGGCAGAAGTGCGAATAATATTATCTAGTTGCTGAACTTTATTATCAGCAATTGAGGATTGCACAGCTTGATTATTAATTAAAATTTCTGGAACAACTATTAAAGAATTCTTGTCTCGTGCACTCGTGACTAACTTTTGACAAACTACTGCTTTTAAAACCCGTGATAAAACATTTGAAATTCTAGGTCTTTCAGATTCATTAAACATAGCTAAAAATTTAGCAATTGTATCTAAAACTGAAACCGCACTAGTAATTAAAAAAACTGTTTTACCTTGTTCAGCTAATTCTAAAATTAATTCTAATTCTGATTTATTTTCAAATCCAGACACAAGTGCTGTGTCTAGATTTGCTGTTAAACAATCTCTTAATCCAGTTGTTAAATCTGGTGTATCAAAACCAACTTCTCGCTGTTGGATAATGCTTTTTTTACTAGTTAAAATAACTTCAATTGGTTTTTCTAAAGTAATTATTTTTAAAAATTTAGAATTATTTAAATATTCTAATATTGCTGTGGCTGTAGTATTTTTGCCAGATTGAAATGGTCCGCTTATAACAACCAAGCCTCCTTGTGTATTAGCAATTTCTTCAATTTTATTTGGCAAACCAAGTTCATTTATGTTTTTTATAATTGGTGAAATAAAATACAAATCAGCTGACAAAAAATTATGCGCATAAAATAAACTTATTTTAAACCGCAAACCATTTGCAAAAGTTTGTGTAAAAATTAATGATTTTTTAGTTTGTAAAACTTTTTTTTGATAAACATCTATTAATGGCAAAAAATATTGTTCAATTTTTTCATTAGTTAAAATTTCATTATTAGCTGGTTTTAATTCATTTATGATTTTAAACATAGCTGGCTTTCCAGCTGTAAAATATAAATCACTTGCACCTTGTTTAACTAATTGCGTTAATAAATCCTCAAATTTTAATTTATCTTGAATCATTTTTTAATTGTTTTTTAATTTTACTTATTACTTCTGATGGCATATAATGTGCCTTAATTAAATAATCATCAGCTTTTAAATCTAAACCTTTTTTAATATCTTCTTTTTGACTTAAATTGGTTAGTAAAATAACTGGAATTGATTGTAATTCTTTACTTTTTTTTATTTCTTTTAAAACACCAAATCCATCTAATTTTGGCAAAACAATATCTAATAAAATTAAATCTGGCAAATGTTTTTTAATCATTGCTAAACCTTTTTCACCATCATAAGCAACCAAAACTTTATAACCTTCTAATTCCAATTTGGTCTCATACATACTTGCTAAAAAATCATCATCTTCAATTAAAAGGATTGTTGTATTTTTGTTTTGTTTTGTCATAATAATTTATTCCCGTGTGGCGCGAAGGATTTCCTCAATGGTTGTAACGCCATTAACAGCTTTAAGTACGCCATCTTGTTTTATTGTCATAGCTCCTTGATTAAGAAATTCTTTTTGCATTTCTTCACCACCCATTTTACCTGATGCAATCAAATTTTTCAAATTATCTGTAACTTCTAAAACTTCAACAATTGCAACTCTGCCCTTATATCCAGTTTTATTACATCGCGCGCAACCTTTACCTTTATAAAATTTTAATTTCCTTAAACTTTTTAACTCTTCAGGCAAAGATTGTTGAGGAATTTTTTTAACCTCAGCTTGAACTTCATTCATTATATTACTTGGCACAACAAATTCTTCTTTACATTCAGAACAAACTTTTCTAACTAATCGTTGAGCAATTACCACATTTAAAGTTGATGCTATTAAAAATGGCTCAACTTTCATATCAGTTAATCGCGGAATCGCTCCAAGGGCATCATTTGTATGCAAAGTTGATAACACAAAATGACCAGTTAATGAAGCATGAATTCCTAATTCAGCTGTTTCTGAATCACGAATTTCTCCAACCATAATAATATCTGGATCTTGTCTTAAAATTGACCTTAAACCAGCAGCAAAAGTTAACCCAACTTCTGGTCTAATTTGAGATTGATTGATGCCAGCTAAATAATACTCAACTGGATCTTCTAAAGTTACAATATTAACTTCTTCTTTGTTTAAAATATTTAAAACTGAATACAAAGTTGTTGATTTACCTGAACCAGTTGGTCCAGTTACCAAAAACATTCCATGTGGTTTAAAAATATTATTCTCAATAACTTTTAAATTTCGTCCTTCAAAACCAAGATCTGTCAATGATAAAGAGTTGCCAGAAGTATCCAAAATTCTCATAACAACTTTTTCTTGTTCATAAAGCGGTAAAGTTGAAACACGAAAATCAATTTGTTTTTCTAAAATTTTTAAACGAATACGGCCATCTTGAGGAACGCGCGTTTCATCAATTTTTAAATTAGCTAAAACTTTAATTCGCGAAACTAAAGCTGAATGAATATATTTAGGTAAAACCAATGAAGTACGCATAACCCCGTCAATGCGATATCTTACCCGCGAACCATCACTAAATGGTTCAATGTGCACATCTGAAGCATGGCCATCCACAGCATGTTTTAAAATAACAGAAACCATTTTAGCAACTGGCGCGCTTTTAACTGCCTCATCTGGTGAATCTTCTTTTTTTTCTCTAGAAACTTTTTTAGTTTCTTTTTCTTTTAATTTGCCTTTTGCTTCAACTAAGGCTTCTCCAACTTCTGCTTTTAAAGCTGAATATTGATTTAAAATATTATTTAAATCCTTTTTAAAAGTCAAAAAATATTCTACTTTTAAATTTTTATCTCGCGCAACATAGTCCATTGCTTCTTGAGCTTTTAAATTAGTTGGATCAATCAAAGCAACTTTTAAAATATTATCTTTTTTATCAAAAACAACCAGATTATAATTTCTAGCTAAATCTTCTGGTATCAAATTAATAATTTCAGGATTAACTTTTAGTGATGAAAGATCTTGGTATGGTAAATTAAAAAAATCAGCCAAAATCTTGCCCAAATTTTCATTCTTTACTATTTTTTTATCTTGTATTTTTTGCAAAACATCTTCATTTTGCTCAACTGAAATTTTCAGTTTATCATAATCTTCAGTTGATAACAATTTTTTATCTTGCAAAACATTTAAAATTTTAAATTGTTGTTCTTTTGAAAGCATAATTAAAATTTTATAAATGGATTAGCGCGACCAGTATCTTCTTTATTATCTAAATTATTTTCAATTAATTTAGCTTGTATTAAATCTTTAAAAACTTTATCTTCTAAAACATCTAAATCAAATTTAGTATATACTTGTTCAGCTTCAAATGTTTTAGGTGAAACATATGCTTGTCTTTTATTACTAATAAAATTATTATAAAATAAAAAACCAGCTGCAATTAACAGAATCATTGAAAGAAATAATTTTAAAACAGTTTTTAGCATAAATTTTTAATTATAATAATATGTTCGTAGCTTAATTTCAACAATTGATTCTTCTATTTCATAATTCAAACTTTCAATATCAAAAATTCTTAAATTTTTCTCAATTAAATTAGTAAAATTCTTTAAGTTTAAATACCCATAGCCTTTTAATTCCAAACTAATTTTTATTTCTTTTAAACTAGCTTTTAAATTTTCTTGTTCTTTTTCTTTGTCATTTTTAGGCAAAACTACTTTAATTTCTTCTATTTCATAATTAGATTCTTTAGCTAATTGACTTAGATTGTAATACAAATTAGCCAAATCCACATCAGTAGGCAACAAATTTAAAACTTTTTCTTTTAAAGATGGACCAATTGATTCATAAATATTATTTAACTTTATTAGCTCCTTTAAAATATTCTGTTGCTCATCTAACTCTATCTTTTTTTCACTTATAATAGACTGATTCATTTTTGTATATTGCTTAATTAAAGAAGGAGCAAATAAAAAATAACACAAACCAAAAACCAAAATTATACTTGTAATTAAAATAGGATTAAAATATTTGTTAAAATACAAGCCTATTTTTTCATTTGAAATATTTGATTTTTTATTATTTTTTTCCATATATTATTTAAATATACTTGAATCTAATTTTAAAACTAAATCAAAACCAACAAACTTTCTTGCAACTGGAGTAATTCCTAATTTTTTTTCTTGTTCTGTTATTTCTACTTTTTCTTCAACCAATCCCATTGAGATTACTTCTAGTTGTGAAATCTTATCTAAAGATTTATAAATTAAAATCTGTTGAGCAGCAGCTGAGTAATCTTCAGCAGTAACTTGTAACTTAATTAAAGAATTGTTAACATCAATATTTAAACTAGTGTAATAAATATTTTTAAGTGTATTGGTTTGTAGCATCTTAAAAATTTCATTAATTTGCACATGAGAATTAATAACTACTTTTACATTTCTTAATAATTTTATAAAATCATTCACTTCCAAGCTATTGGATTTTAAGTTTTCAATATCTTGTTGTGTTTGTTCAATTGAATTTTCTATTTTTTCCAAATCTGATCGTTGAGCACTTACAAACTGGCCCATTGTTAATAAAGCAATTATGCATATAATTACACTTGCCATTAAAGAAATTAAATAAATTTTTAAATTATTTTTAGTTTCATGGATTTTTTTAATGTGACTTGGGATTAAATTAATGTTTAAACTAGATTCTTGTTTTTTTTCTTCTTTCTTTTTTTCTGGATGATTAACAATATCTTCTAATTCTTGCTTGTCCCGTTTGACGGGATTGACTATATTATTTTTATTATCTTTTTTAAAATAAAATTCTTTACTATGTTTGTTTGAAGAAATATTGTCTAAATGTTTTGGTACTTCTGGCTTGTTATGTATTTTATTATTAGAGTTTTTTTCATTTTCCCTTAATTTCTCATTTCTCAATTTCTCAATTTCTTTTTTATCTTTTTTAAAATTATTAAAAATATTTTTAATATTACTTAAAAATTTTCCTGATTTTTTATCAGTTTCTTTAATTTTTTTATCTGGACTACTCATTTCAATCTTAACTTCACTTTTTGCTTTTTCTCTTGTTTTAATTTCTTGCAATTCTCTTTTTCTGTCATCCACTGGTAGTAAATTTATGTCATGCATAATTATATTATCTCCCGCATGGCTAAACCAACAGCAACACTAAATCGCGGGGCTAAATCATTTAAAACAGATTTTAATTCTAAAGGATAAATCACCCGCGCCCAAGGATCACCAACAAAAACTTTAATATTTAATAAGCTTGATAAATATTCATCAATCTTTGGCAAAAATGCTGACCCACCAGTTAACACTATTTTCTCAATTCGTTTATTAGATTCTTGCGATGCATATAAATCAAAACAATATTTTATTTCATTAATAATTGGCTCAACAACACCCTCAATAACCTTTGGCAAACTACCTGTTTGCTCACCAAAACCAATATCGCGCTTAAACTGCTCTGCTCTTTTTTCATCAACATGCATACTTTTTACAACAGCTTGTGTAATTGAATCACCACCAGTATCTACACTTCTACTTAAAACTGGAATACCATTTTCAACAACACTAATATCTGAAGTAATGCAACCAATATCAACAATCATAACAGGTGATTTATCGTTGCCGACTAAAGATCTTTCTAAAGCAAAATTTTCAGTTTCTAAACTAATCAAATCCAAATTAGCTGTTTTAAAAATATCAATATATCGTAAAACTAACTTTTTAGGTGAAGCAGCAATTAAAACTTTAATATTTTTTTTATTGTTTTTTTGTATTTTATTTTGTTTTGGTTTTTTTTCATTTATCCACACATCTTCATTTAATAATTTCCAATCTAAAGTCATTTCATTTAAATCCATTGGTACAAATTTTTTAGCTTGCCAATAAATTGCTTTGTTTAATTCCTTTTTATTCATGTATGGCAATGAAATAATAGATGAAAAAACTGAAAAACTTGGCAAAGCTGCAATTGTTTTTGTACTAGTTGTGCGCGCTTGTTCACAAATTTTTGTGATTAAACCAGCTACCTTATTTTTCATTTCAACTGAATCATTATTTATAATATCAATCTTTTCTTGTGCAAAACCATAGGTTAATAACCGCGGACGACCATCCTGGTTTTTTAATTCTACAATTTTAATTCCTGCGCTACCAATATCAATGCCTAAGTAGCTTGATTTTTTTGTTTTCCACATTTAAATATAATTTATTTTTTATATAATTATTATACCATATATATATTTTAGTGAATAGCAATTTTTTTTGTTTACAAATTTATTTTTTTTCTATATAATTAAGATGGAAATAAAATCTGTGGATAAATAATTAATTTTTCTCCCCATGCTCGTCGCTTGGTTTGGAGAAAACAAAGGTCAAACCAATATGCCAGTTAAGAAAAGAAAAAAAGCAGCTCCTAAAAAAAGAAAAGTTGTTAAGAAAAAAAGAGTTGTTAAAAAAGTAGCAAAGAAAAAACCAGCCAAGAAGAAAAAAGTTGTGCGTAAAAAAGTAGCTCCAAAGAAAAAGAAAGCTGCTCCAAAACGCAAGAAAAAAGCTGCTCCAAAAAAGAAAAAGAAGGTTGCTAGAAAAAAGAAGAAATAATTCTTCTAAAAGTTCTGAGTACTCACAACTTTCTAAAAAAATAAAGCCCCCTATAAAATAGAGGGTTTTGTTTTTTGTGAAAAAATGTCAAATCCACATTTTTTTTCTTCTATAATCTTCATTTTCTTTTCTCCTGTTTTTTTGTGTAAAAAACAACTCCAATTATAATAAATAATACAATTAACATGCCACACACAGCGCTTACTATTGCATACTCTGGTGTCATAAACATAAAAATCTCCTATTTTGGGTTTTGAAAAAAATTATTTTAATTAATTTAAGCTTAATGGTTTTTGATATTTTGTCAACTCTTTGTCATCCCGAGCGACAACTAGGGTTGCTAGGAGCCGAGGGATCCCTTAAATGTGAAATAACAAAATTTAAGGGATTCCTCCATTCCTAAAGTCCTAATAGCCAGTCGGAATGACAAAGAAAATAAATCAAAACAATTTCTTTTGAAAATTAATCCTTTCACTATCTTTAAAAATTTTAATTTTTCCATATTGCCCGTCAAAACCTGGTGTGATATTTACTTTGCCTTTTCGTACGCGGATAATTCCCTCTGTAATTTCTGGTAAAGTAATTTTATTTAATTTATTTTTATCAATATTTAATAATATATCAAATTCAGTTCCTAAATTATCTAATAAATTTTTATACTCTGCTTGAACTCTTTTAGAACTTCTTGATTTAATATTTAATGCTTGAGCAATAATTTTATCAAGCTCAATTAATTTTTTAAATGGAATTCTGTTTTTATTAATATAATTTTCTGGTCGCTTTGGATCTGCTAATTCTTGAACACGATTTAGCACTCCAATTACTAATGGCTTTTTACAAACTGGACAAATATTTTTTAATCTTTTTGATTTTGCAGGTTCGCAAGAAAATTTACATTCTCTGTGACCATCAATATGGTACATTCCTTCTTCTGGATAAAATTCTATAGTATATAAAAAAGACTTTGGATTATTTTCTTTAATTACATCACAAATTTTATCATAACTTAATTTATTTTCATCTATTTCAAACACATTTGCTTCGCGTGCAATATTGGGAAGTGAATGCGCGTCTGAATTTGAAATTATACTTATTTTATCTAAATTTTTCACTCGCCAATTCATAGGCGGATCAGATGATAAGCCAGTTTCTATTGCAAAAATTTTATCAGAATATTTTCCCAAGCATTCTTGTATACTATCAAAACCAGACTTACTGCCAAACATTGCAAACCATGGTGTCCAAATATGCGCAGGAATTATCATGCATTTTTCATCTGCTTCAAAACATAACCGCGCCAAATCTCTAACATCCATTCCAATAATCGGTCTGCCATCTGATTTTAAATTACATCCAGCTTTTGTTAAGCTTGCATTTATTTTTTCTACTGCTTTTATGTTTGGAGCTAAAATACAAATGTGTAGACGACGGCATTTTCCATCACGAGTATAAATGCAAGAAATTTCTGTGGCTAAAATAAAACGGGTTTTATTGTTTTTTAAAACATATAACCCAGATTCTTTTTCAACTAATTGTTCTTTTATTTCTTTAAACCATTGTGGATGAGTAAAATCTCCAGTTGCAACAACATCAACACCTTTTATTTCGCAAGTTGCAGAAATATTTTCCAAAGTTAAAGCTTTAGAGCAAGCTCTAGAAAATCGTGAGTGAATGTGGAGATCGGTTATGATTTGCATAAAGTTATTTTAGCATTTAATCTTGATTAGGGAAATAAAAAAGCCGTTGGCTGAAGTGAACCAAGCGGCGTGTTACCAAACTAATTCATAGTGTTGAGTCTCTTTTTTGCAGACATGACACCAAAGAGTTTTTATGTGATTCGTCTTTCTGTTTCTCGAGGCAAGTCTATGGATGGTTTGAACATTATCACAACATCCACATCTCAAATGTTTTGCTATTGTTCTTCTAGAAGTTTTTGGCATGATGCCTCCTTATTATTTATTAATTTTAGAGTAGCAAGAATAGGATATTTTGTCAAGAAAAAATATAAAGAGATCCCGATAGGGATTTTTAGGATGGGGTCGGGGTTGATTTAATAAAATAAAAAAAAATTAAAAAATAAACAAACTAAAAATCCCGATTTCACGGGACTTTTAGTTATAAAATTTAAAAAATTTTATGCTTTTGCAACTTGAGTTGCATTTAAACCTTTATCAGATTCTTGAACTTCAAAAGTAACAGCGTCACCTTCTTGAAGTTCTGGAAATTCTACGCCTTGTAATTCACTTGAATGAAAGAAAACATCTTTTTCAAGTTCATCAGATGCGATGAATCCAAAACCTTTATCACTGATAAGTTTCTTAATAGTACCTGTCATGATTTTGTAAAATTAATTTTTAAGCTTGTAAAATTAATTACCTACTAAGAAACTCGACTTTGATTAAAATTATTAAGATTTATTTCTTTTTTTAGATAAACATTTTACTAATTTCATTCTAGCATTTGTTGTATTTTTTGTCAAACGAATGTATCAGTCCATAACATTTCGGACAAACCACAATTATTAATTAAAAATTGAACTGGCGATTTAAGATCTAAAGACCAATGCGGTCTCTTGGTATTATACCAGATTAAATAATTCATTAAAGAATGATTAAATTTATCTGGTTCTTGCATTGCTAAAGTATGTGAATTAATATATTCATTTTGTAAAGTTTGATTGTATTTTTCAATATGACCATTTTTGTAAGGTTGTCCCGGATAATTCCAATAATGAATAATATTTTGTTGTTTTAAATGTTCTCTAAAATACTTATGAAATTCTGATCCATTATCTGTTTGAATGGCTTTAATTGTATGGGGAAAGATTGTCTGTAGTTTAGTCATAAAATCTTTGGTATTCTTACTATTAGCTCTTTTGTATGCCCAAGCAAAACTAAATCTTGAATAAACATCAACAGCAGTAATTACATATCTTTTAATACCCCAATCAAATTTAACTATTGTATCCAATTCTAATAAATCTCCTAATGCTTGTGTTTTAAATTCTTTTGGTTTTCTTTTCTTTTTAGTTCTTTTAATAACTTTAATCTGTCCATTATGATAAACTCTTTTTTTTATGATGATAAATCTTTTTATCTTTAATAATCCTGCCAATAGTTGATGACGATATATTTAACAAATCATTTTCTTTACAAAATTCATTTAAAAAGATTTTTACTTTATCTTTACCCATATTTGGACAAACCTCTAATCTTAATCTTTTAATTTCATTAATAATTAAATGATTTACTTTTCTTTGTCTTCTATGGTGCGGTGCTTGTGATTTAGGATTTAATGCTTGAATATCACAATTATTGCTTTGATAAATGTTCCACCAATCATACAATGTTGATTTACCTATTTGATAAGCATCTTTAGTTGCTTGTAATCCGTGTTTTTTCCAAAACATTAATATTTGAAATCTTTTTTTAGCTGATTTAGTAATCATATGGTTATGTTTTAATGCATAATCATACATCTTACCAAATCCTTGTATTCCTTTGTATTTAAATATTATCTGCATTTGGACTTATTTGGAAAGTCCGAAATGTTTGTGAACTTATTCAAATAACAAAAAACCTGAAAACAGGTTTTTTGTATTTAAAAAATTTTTCAAGATTGTTTTAGTTCTTTAGATTTCTTATGCCAAAACTTTATCTAAATCTTTGTTTGCTTGTTTCATTTTATCTATTACACCTTGAGCGCCATCTACAACATAAGCTCCTAAAACATCTTCAATGCCATTGAAAAAACTTTTAATAGCCTCTGGATCTTTTTCTGACACAGTAGCTAATAAATTTAAAGATTGTTCTAAATTCTTATTTTCTCCTTTAACATCTTTTAATGCTTTTAATTTTTTTTTATAACCTTCTTTTTCTTCATTAGTAAATTCAGACTCTTGTAAAAAACCTAAAATTTTATTAATTTGTTGCTCATACATAAATTTTATTTTAATTGTTTATACAGTAGTTTTTTCAGTTTGATCTAATTTTCGTTGCAGACAATTTCTTTTTATGACCCTGACTTTATTAGCTATTGAAGCTAATCCTTTATGAATAGCTTCTGCTGTATAACCTAGAGGAAGTGATCCTGATGCTAGTAAGAAACCTGTAGCCGTAAGTGGAATCCCTGCTTCGCTTTTAAACCCGAGGCAAATCCCTGTTGCGGCCATTGCTCCGCCTAACGAAGCAGCTGACATCATTGTCTTAAATCCTACATCTTCAGCTGTTGATCCTGCCTTTTCAATCTTCTCATCTAATTCTGCTATTTTTTCTTGCATTTGTTCATATTCTTTTATTAATTCCTCTTTTTCTTGCTCAGTAAATTCTATTTTACCTTCCATCAAACCTTCCATTCTTGATTCTTCTTCTTCAGTTACTTCAATATCTTCTAGATTTTCTTCTTGACCTTCCAAATTTTCTTGTTGTGGCATTTTATCAAATTTACTCATATTTTTATTATTTTAATTATTAAATATCCCAAAACTTTATGTTTTGGTTATAATTAAGTTAAATCCGACCTTTTAATTAATTTTGACTTTTATACTTTTATTTCTTTACTTTAATTCTACCCCCCCCCCAACAAAGTCTGTCAAATTTAATTCTGTGGATAAGTTAATATAAAAATTAAACAAATAAAAAATTCCACTGTCCTGGCGATGACCTACTTTCCCCTTGGAGAGTATCATCAGCGCTGAAAGGCTTGACTTCTGTGTTCGAGATGGGAACAGGTATGACCCCTTCGCTAAAACCACCAGGATAGTGGAATTTTTTCATATAAACAAATTATAAACAAAAAACCAATAAAAGAACATTAAAATAATTCAAGACTAAATTAGTATGATTTTAGCTTAATCTGTTGCCAGACTTACACTCAATCACCTATCAACCTGGTAGTCTTCCAGGAAGTCATAAATCTTTATCTTGGGAACAGCTTCACGCTTAGATGCTTTCAGCGTTTATCCAACCCGAACCTAGCTACCCAGCTATGCCGTTGGCACGACAACTGGTAAACCAGAGGTTCGTCCTTCCCGGTCCTCTCGTACTAGGGAAGAGGCCCCTCAAGATTTAACGCTTACAGTGGATAGGAGACCGAACTGTCTCACGACGTTCTGAACCCAGCTCGCGTACCGCTTTAATAGGCGAACAGCCTAACCCTTGGGAGCTTCTTCACCCCCAGGATGCGATGAGCCGACATCGAGGTGCCGAACTCCTCCGTCGCTGTGGACGCTTAGGAGGAACTAGCCTGTTATCCCCGGAGTAACTTTTATTCAGTGATCTTCCGCACACCTATGTGTTGCGGTCGGTTCACTAACTCCTGCTTTCGCAACTGCTCGACTTGTAGGTCTCGCAGTAAAGCTGGCTTATGGGTTTACCCTATCAGCCCGGTTTCCATCCGGACTTAGCCAACCTTTGTGAATGCCTCCGTTACCTTTTAGGAGGCGAGCGCCCCACTCAAACTACCCACCAGATACTGTATCCCGAAAATTCGAGATTAGAATTATCAACTAACAAGGGTGGTATCTCACTGGTGATCCCGACGAATGTCGGAAACTCCCACCTATGCTGAACATGATAGAAAATAATTCAATATCAAGTTGTAGTAAAGCTTCACGGGGTCTTTTCGTCCAACTGTAAGTAGCCGGCATCTTTACCGGCATTGCAATTTCGCCAAGCACCTTCTTAAGACAGTGCCCCAACCGTTATGCCATTCGTGCAGGTCAATAATTAGTTGACAAGGAATTTCGCTTGGGTTTGTCTGTATGTTACCATATAGCCCGGACCATATCTTCATCCTAAAATTTAGGAGTTTGGCGTATGGTCTCTGAGGATTCTTTGAATTAAATCAAAGCCTTTCCTGCTGATTGTCTTTTTTTAATAAATAGATTTCCAGCATATAGCCAAATATTTTTAAGAACCAATTCCACATTACTGTGAAATGAGGCAGCATTTATTTTTAAATCGTCCCAGTCCTCATCAAGACTAAAACTTAATCTTGATGACCTTAGGACGATTATAGTTATCGCCGGCGTTCATCCGCGCTTCAGATCAATGCTTTTCCCTCACCTTTAAAATGATTTTTTATTTTTAATTTAGCCGCCCCCTCGTCCCTAAAAAACCCTAGGCGGATCTTAACAAATTATAATAAATTATATTTACTCAGAAGTTAAATAAGATGGGCAAAATGAAATTTTCTTAAAATTTCACTTTGCCAAAAATTTTACAAAACTTTTTTAAATTGGATTAATTAATCTTTTAAAAATTAATTAATTTAATTATTTTAATCACCTTATTTAACTTCCGAGTCAATTTTATTTTAAAATCATCTTAAAGGTAAGGGATAACAAATCACCTTAACGTTCGGACACTGGCCAGGCATCAGCCCCTATACATAATCTTACGATTTAAGCAGGGACCTGTGTTTTTGGTAAACAGTCGCTAGGGCTCTTTCGCTGCGGTCCGACAATGCAAGCAAGGTCGGACAGGCCTTATCCCGAAGTTACGGCCGCTGTTTTGCCGAGTTCCTTAAGAAGGTTTATCTTGTACACCTTAGTATTCTCAACCCGTCTACCTGTGTTGGTTTGCGGTACGGATACTTTAATTCATAACAATTGAGTTTTTCTTGGCACTTGATTACGTGAATTCGATCCACCCGGAGGTTTCACTACTATTAACCGCGCCTCGCTACGCTCGGTCGCGGAAGTTCCAAATCCCAAGAAACAATTTCCAAATAAAATTTTGGAAATTGGAACTTGTATCTTGGAAATTCCGTGCCGAATGCAATGAGGCACGGCCAAAACGTCATAGCCATAGGACGCCCACACACTCAAATGCGTCATCAAAGGATAAAATTAAAGTAGTGCAGGAATATTAACCTGCTCATCCATCGCTGAACCACCGCGAGGTGGGCCGCTTAGGACCGACTAACCCTGGGTTGACAACCATTGCCCAGGAAACCTTAGACTTTAGGTGGGCAGGATTCTCACCTGCCTTTTTGCTACTCATGCCAACATTCTTACTTCCATACTCTCCACAC
>CAZAVD010000018.1:0-15838 GCA_964488715.1 uncultured Gammaproteobacteria bacterium
CAAAAAAGCAATTTTAGATTAAATAAAAAAACCGGAATCTGATTCCGGTTTTGGGTTTTAATAGAATGAAAGTATTAGAATTCAACACGACGAGTCATTTTTTTAATTTGTTCTAATAACTTATTTTTTAAATCATCATGTTTTGCCTGATGGATCTCAAACTCATAACAAAGTTTTTTTGTGATTTCGTCTAAAATTTCATCAGTTTTAGAAAAAAATTTTTTAAAATTTTCATCACGTTGCTTTTCTTTTTTGATTGTTTTTTTGTCAAATAAATAAACAATGAATAATGCGATTGAAACAAACAAGGTGGTTATTGGTAAAATAATGATATATGGTTTAAAGAATTTAAATAAACCATTCCGTAATTCTGGCGCTTTTGAATATATTGCTAATGACCAAACAAAAAAACCAATAATAACCATAATCACAATAAATGAAACTATTTTTTTAACTGAAATATTTTTAAACAGCATTTTTACCTCCTCATATAAATTGTTAATTTGACTTGATTTAATTTAATCTTAGTCCTAGAATATATTTATGTCAAGCAACAAAAATTTTTTACTAATCAACAAACCATCTGGTCCAACATCACACGATATTATTGATCAATTAAGAAAAATTACTGGAATTCGTAAAATTGGTCATGCAGGAACTTTGGATCCATTTGCAAGTGGGTTGCTTTTAGTTGCAGTTGGCAGGGAATCAACAAAAGAAATTTTTAAATTTGTAAAATTAGATAAAGAATATATCGCAACTTTAAAATTAGGCGCAATAAGTAATACTTATGACAGAACTGGAGAAATTCAATTAACAGCTAACAATCAACAGTTAACAGAGAAAAAAATAAAAAATATTTTAAATAAATTTATTGGCAAGCAAGAACAAATTCCACCAATGTTTTCAGCAAAAAAAATTAAAGGTAAAAAATTATATGAATTAGCAAGAAAGGGAATTGAGATTGAAAGAAAGCCGTCTATGATAGAGATATATAATATAAAAATTTTGGAAATTAAAAATTGTATTTTGGAAATCGAGGTGTTTTGCTCCTCTGGCACTTACATTCGCGCATTAGCTCATGACATTGGCAAGGCTTTAGGCTGTGGCGCGTATTTACAAGAATTAGTTCGCACTAAAATTGGAAAGCATAAACTAGAAAATGCAATAGACTTGTAAAATTTAAATTAAAAGTATAAAATATAGATATATGTTAGAAAAAATTTTTGGTTCTAGAACCCGTGTTAAATTATTAAAAATATTTTTAACTCACCCAGGTGAATATTTTTTTGTACGCGAATTAGCCAGACAAACAGAAGAAAGATTAAATTCAATCAGACGGGAGTTAGATAATTTAGTTGATTTTGGATTAATTCGCGTTGAAGATAAAGTCAAAATGGATTTGGAAAAAGATGGTGAAAAACAAAATAAAAAATATTATACAGTTAATTTAGATTTTGTTTTATATAATGAAATGAAAAATCTTGTTTTAAAGTCTAAATTACTATTGGAAAAATCATTAGCAAAAGAAATTAATGATTTAGGTGCTGTTAAATTTTTAATGTTAGCTGGAGTATTTGTAGATGATCCAAATGCTAAAACTGACATGTTGATTGTGGGACAGTTTAATAAAAATAAATTAGATAAATTAGTTGAAAAATTAGAAAAAGATTTTGATCAAGACATTCGTTATACAGCAATGGATAATAAAGAATTTGATTATCGCAATGAGATTACTGATAAATTTTTGTTTGAAGTTTTAGAGGGTAAAAAGATTATAGTGGTTGATAAATAATTTATGAAAGAACGCTTACAAAAAATTTTATCACAACAAGGAATAGCTTCTCGGCGCAAAGCAGAGGAGCTTATTTTAAATAAAAAGGTTTTAATTAATAATCAAATTGCCAAATTAGGAGATAAGGCAGATTTAGAAAAAGATAAAATTATTATTAATAATAAAAAAATAAATAATAACAAAAATTATACTTATTATATTTTAAATAAACCTAAAAATTATATTTGTTCTGTTTCTGATAAACATACAAAAAATTTAATTACAAAATTAGTTCCAAGACATCCAAAAGTTTGGTCAGTTGGCAGATTAGATAAAAATTCTACAGGATTAATAATTTTAACTAATGATGGCGATTTAACTCAAAAATTAACTCATCCAAGCTTTAAACATGAAAAAGAATATGAGGTTATGGTTGATAAAAATATTACTGGTATTTTTTTAAATAAATTAAAAGCAGGAATAAAATTAGAAGAAGGAGTTGCTAAAGCTGACAAGATTAAGAAAATATCTAATAAAAAATTTAATATAATTTTGCATCAAGGATGGAAAAGACAAATCCGAAGAATGTGTGAAAAATGTAATTATAAAATTTTAGAATTAAAAAGAATTAGAATAGATAAAATTAAATTAAACAATTTAAAAGAAGGAAAATTTAAGAAAATAAAAAAGCCGCTAATGTAAATTAGCGACAAAATTTTTTGACTCAGATTATGTTATTTGCTAAAATTTATCGCGTGTCTGGTCTTTCTTTTTTGCGCTACATTTAAATTAATAATTTGAGAGGGTCCGATTGCTTTAGGAGAATCTCTTTTGATTTCTGTTGTAATAATAATTATTTCATCTCCTGGCTTGCAAAATTGACTAACATCCAATGATGGAAAAAATTGGAATGCACTATTTTTTAATGTAAGGAAAGATTTTGCTGAGCCATTTTTAGCTGAATCAACTATATTAAGTTGTCTAACCATTTTAACAACACCATTAAATTGAGCCATTTTTTCTCCTAATTTTGAGTTGAAATTAATTGAAATTTGTTATAATATTTATACTATAATTTATGTATTTATTTGTCAATACCTCAAATTATGAAAATATTTTTTTAGCCTTAGTTGATAATAAAGCTGATATTTTAGTTAAAAAAAATATTAGAGCAAAATATCAGCAATCAGAAAAGTTGTTAGAAAATATTAATAAAATTTTAAATAAAAATATAAAAAAACTAAAAGGCATTATTTGCGTAATTGGTCCTGGTGGCTTTACAAGCTTAAGAATTGGCATTGCTACAGCAAATGCAATGGCATGGGCATTAAATATTCCAATTGTTGGCATTGAGAATAAGCAAGCCCAAGATAACTTGACATTAATCAAAAAAGGGTATAAGCTGATAAAAGATAAAAAAACATTTAAAAAACAGGCTTTGCCAAAATATGGCAAAGAACCAAATATTACAATGAAAAATTAGGAGAAATTATTATGAGTTTGGCAAGTAAACAAGAGGATGTTCAGACAATAATAAAGGCTTTACAAAAAATATCAGAAGGAAAAGTTGATACAAATAATTTTTACATGACATTAAAACTTGCTAAATCTAGAATCAACGGAATAATTGAAGATTTAGAAAATAATGGTTGGTTAAATGCTTGTAAATAAAAATTATTTTCGATGGTATGTTCACGGTATGTTCCAGGAACATACCATTTTTTATTTTATTTGACATAAAAATTTATTCAAGATAAAATTAAGTAAAATAATTAGTGGTTTAACAACGGGATCCCATCGCCTTGACTCAATCCTAAAAAGTCCTATCAAGACTCGGGATGACATCCTTTTATGCCTACTTCAACTCAAAACAAAAACAGACTTAAAATAGTTGCTATTTTTATTTTAGCGATTTTTTGTGTTCTTATTATTTCACCAACTGTGCCATCTGGAACACCATTTGAAAATTTTTGGAATAAAACCAAATTTCATTTAGGCTTAGATTTGCAAGGTGGAACTCACTTAGTTTATCGCGCAGATGTATCAGAAATTGATTCACAGGACCGTGATTCATCAGTTGAAGGTGTACGGGATGTTATTGAGCGCAGAGTTAACGCATTTGGAGTAGCAGAGCCAGTTGTGCAAACTAATAAAGTTTCAGGAGAATATAGAGTAATTATTGAATTAGCAGGAGTCAAAGATGTAAATCAGGCAATCCAAATGATTGGAGAAACCCCTCTTTTAGAATTTAAAGAACAAGATCCTGATTTTCAGGAAGAATTAACAACAGAACAAGCTGATGAACTTGATAAATTTAATTCCCAGGCTCAATCTCAAGCCCAAGATGTTTTAAATAAAGTTTTGCAATCTGGCGCAAATTTTTCTGAATATGCCAAACAATATTCACAAGATGCTGGATCAGCTGAAAAAGGTGGAGATTTAGGTTTTGTTAAGCAAGGAATGTTTGTACCTGAATTTGATGAAATAATTTTTAACAAGCAAGATAAACCAGGAATTTATCCACAATTAGTACAATCTCAATTTGGTTATCATATTATTAATAAATTAGAAACCAGAGGAGAAGCCGACGACAAAGAAGTGCACTCATCTCATATTTTGTTTAAAACACAATCAGAGCAAGATTTTTTAGGTGAAATGCAATGGATGCGTACAGATTTGTCAGGTAAGCATTTAGCGCGTTCTCAAATGCAATTTGATCCACAAACAGGTGAACCAGAAGTTGGTTTAGAATTTAATGATGAAGGCAAAGATTTATTTGCAGAAATAACCACACGAAATGTTGGCAAACCAGTTGCAATTTTTTTAGATGGTTTTGCAATTTCAATTCCAACTGTAAATGAGCCAATTCGTGAAGGAAATGCTGTAATTTCTGGCAGGTTTAATATTCAAGAAGCAAAAGAATTGGTTCAACGACTAAATGCAGGAGCTTTGCCAGTGCCAATTGAAATTATTTCTCAACAAACTGTTGGTGCATCTTTAGGAGAAGAATCAGTTGATAAAAGTTTAATGGCTGGTTTAATTGGTTTATTGGCTGTAGGAATTTTTATGATTTTATTTTACCGTTTGCCTGGTTTGTTAGCTGTCCTTGCTTTAGCGATTTATACTGCTATTGTTTTAACTATTTTTAAAATCACGCCTGTTACTTTAACTTTGGCTGGTGTGGCTGGTTTTATTTTATCAATTGGAATGGCAGTTGATGCAAATGTTTTAATTTTTGAAAGATTAAAAGAAGAATTAAAAAATCAAAAGGAATTTCCTGATGCAGTTAAAGAAGGCTTTAAGCGCGCTTGGACATCAATTCGCGATTCAAATTTATCAACTCTAATCACTTGTGGAATTTTATTCTGGTTTGGAAGCTCAATTATTAAGGGCTTTGCTTTAACATTGGGAATTGGTATTTTAATTTCAATGTTTTCAGCAATTGTTATTACAAAAAGTTTTTTACATAATTTTAATAGGACTAAAAATAAATGGCTGTTTGGAATTAAAAGATAAAATATATTATTTTTGTCATTCCGACTGGCTTTTAGGGCTGTTAGGAATGGAGGAATCTCTTAAACTTTCTTATCCCACGGTTAAGAGATCCCTCGGCTCATAACGACCCTAGTTGTCGCTCGGGATGACAAAAAAATAAGATAAAAAATATAATTTATGTTAAATATTATACAAAATAGAAATAAATTTTTTATAATTTCAGGTGTTTTAGTGATCTTAAGTATTTTAAGCTTATCAATTTGGGGATTAAATTTGGGTATTGATTTTACTGGCGGATCACTTTTAGAAGTCCAAGTTTCTAGTAAAACAGATCTTTCTGGTCAAGATGTGTCAAATTTAATTTCAGAAAAAATGCCAGATATTGGAGAAGTAAGAGCTCAGCCAACTGACGATGGTTTTTTGATTAGAATGAAAGATTTGTCAGAAAGTGAACATCAGCAAATTTTAAGTGTATTAAGCGAAAATAACAAAATTATTGAAAAAAGATTTGAATCTATTGGCCCAGTTATTGGACAAGAATTAAAAACCAAAGCTTTATGGGCAGTTTTGTTTGCTTTAATAGTTATTATTGCTTTTATTGCTTATACATTTAGAAAAGTTTCAAAACCAGTAGCTTCTTGGAAATATGGTATTGGCGCCATTATTGCTTTAGCACATGATGTCTTAATTGTAACTGGAATTTTTTCTGCATTAGGTTATTTCTTTTTAGGTTTTGAAGCTGATATTTTATTTATTACAGCATTATTAACAATTCTTGGATATTCTGTAAATGATACAATTGTTGTTTATGATCGTACACGGGAAAATTTAATTTACAATCCACAAACAACATTTGAAGATACTGTTAATAAATCTGTAAATGATACAATTCGTCGTTCTATTAACACAAGTATAACAACTTTATTGGTTTTATTAGCCTTATATTTCCTTGGTGGCGCAACTATTAGTAATTTTGTTCTAGCTTTAATTTTAGGAACATTGGTTGGTGCTTATTCATCAATTTTTATTGCAAGTCCATTATTGGTTGTCTGGCATAAATTAAAAAGAAAGTGATATTTGCTAATATTAGGCAATATATAATACCCCGCCCCTCGCGAGGAGCGTGGTTATTTGACATAAAATTTAAAATATTGTATTATTATAACACATGGAAAATACTTCAAAACAACCAATTTTAGACAAAATTATTGATATTTCTTTTGATAAAGAAAAAAATAGTTTTTCACCAAATGATGTAGCAAATGCTTTGCTTGCTTTTTTATCTGAACGAGAAGCTAAAGTTATTAAATTGCGTTATGGTTTTTATGGTTCTAAGCCAAAAACTTTGGATGCAATTGGAAAGTCAATGAATTTGACTCGTGAGCGTGTGCGTCAAATTGAAAAACAAGCTTTGAAAAATATTATTAAACATAAAGATTATAAAGAAACATCAACTCCTTTAAAGCACTTGATAGAATCTTTGGTTTATAAATTTGGTGGATTTGTGTCAGAAGAAAAAATTTCTAAACAATTAGTAGGCTTGATTGACAACAAAGAAGAATCTTCTGCTGTTACTAAATTTTTGTTAAATAATTTTGTAGATTCTGTTGATAAATTTAAAGCTAATAATTTTAAACCAAGTTTTCGTGTTTATGATTTATCAATAGATTTTGTTAATTCAATTTTAAATGAATTAGAAAATATTTTAATTGCAGAAAATAAAATTTTAAATGAATTAGAATTAATTTCAGCTTTTAAAAAATCAAAATATTACAAAAACGAGTATAATGCACCAGAATTTTTATCTGATAAAGAATTAAATGAAATTATTATTTCATATTTAGATACTAGTCATAAATTTATTAACTCCCCATTTGATCAATGGGGCTTAGCGGATTGGGATGTAATAGTGCCCCGTAGAATTAATGGCAAGATTTATTTGGTAATGCACAAACATAAAAAACCATTACATTTTTCTGAAATTGCGGAATTAATTAATAATGCATGGAAAGACGCGCGGGATATTAAAACTGCCACAGTTCATAATGAATTAATTTTTGACCCCAGATTTGTTTTAGTTGGAAGAGGTAAATATGGTTTAAAAGAATGGGGCTATGAAGGTGGCAATGTTAGTGATGCTGTTGAAAGTTTGTTAAAAAAATCTAAATCACCATTAAGCGCTGAAGAAATTATTAAACAAGTTAAAGATAGAAAATTAGTTAAATCAGCAACAATTAAATTAGCTTTGAAAAATAAAGGAAAGTTTAAGTTAGAGGATGAGAAGTATAGTTTAGTTAATTAAATAATAGAATTTATTTGTCATCCCGAGCGTCTTTTAGGATTGTTAGGAGCCGAGGGATCTCTTAAATGTGGAATAACAAAATTTAAGGGATTTCTCCACTCCTAACGACCCTAGTTGTCGGTCGAAATGACAAAATAACTTAAATCATTTAATAATCAAAATAATTTAATTTTGGAGGAAATTGAGATGAATAAAGACAAAATTTTCTTTTCATTTTTTACAATACCAATTCAACCGTTCTAGAGAAAATTCTTTGGAACGGTTTTTATTTTTCTTTACATTTTAAATATGCTATAATTAAATTGAATAAAAATCTCTCTCCCCTCCTTTTCTCGCCCCGCCTTTCGCGAAAAGCGGGGCGAGAAAAGGAGGGGAGGAAAATTTTTATGGATTTTCTCTTCAGTTTTTTAAATCAAGCTGGTTTGGATACAAGTTCGCCCTTGTCTGTTTTATGGTTTGTTTTTAAATATGGAGGATTTGTTTTTATATTATGGGCAATTTTCTTTGGATTGCGGCAAATTTGGATAAATTCACGCCAGGGCAAACATGCTGCCAAACAAGAATGGGTTTATTTAGCTATTGATGTACCAAAAAATAATGAGCAATCATTTAAAGCAGTAGAGCAGATTTTTACACATTTAGCTGGCGCTGCAAGAGGAGGTGATTTTATGGACAAGTATTGGACTGGGTATTTTCAACCTACATTTAGTTTTGAATTAGTATCAATTGAAGGATATATTCAATATATTATACGATCACCAAAATTATTTCAAGATTTAGTTGAAGCTGCTATTTACGCTCAATATCCAGAAGCGCAAATTACAGAAATTGAAGACTATACTCAAGGCATTGATCCAGAAACTTTTAAAGAAAAAGGTTATGACCTTTGGGCTTCGCAATTTGGTTTAGTTAATGATGAAGCTTATCCAATTAAAACTTATCCTTTATTTGAACATCAAATGTCTCAATTAACAGTTGATCCATTGGCCGCTATTTTGGAAATTTTTAGTAGAATGGGTAAAGGCGAACAAGCTTGGTATCAAATTATTGTTAAACCCGGAAATGATGATTGGAAAAAAAAGTCTGATGAAAAAGTTAAAGATTTGATTGGCGCTCCAATTGATAAACCAAAACCAGGAATTGTTGACCGTGCCTTAGATGCGCCATCTAAATGGGCTGGGCAAATGGGAGATTTATTTATTCCTGTTGGAAGTTCTGATGAAAAAAAAGATGACAAAATGGATGTTCCCTCAAAAATGCTTTATCTATCACCAGGTGAACGAATTGCAGTTGAAGGCGTTGATCGTAAAGCTGATAAAGTTGGTTTTAAATGTAAAATACGATATATTTATTTATCTAAAGATACAAAATTAGCTAAAACTAAAGGTGTGTCAGGATTTATTGGAGCTTTAAGACAATATTCTTTGCTTAATTCTAATGGCTTTAAACCAATTGGAGTTACAAAAACAGGTGCTGATTGGTGGCAGAATTTGTATAAAAAATATGGGGAAAGAGTTGTAGCCAAAATCCAGAAAAAAACTTTAGCTAATTTTAAAAATCGTTCATCTTGGGCTGGAGCTGACAATGATGGTTTTATTTTAAACACAGAAGAGTTAGCTTCTTTATATCATTTTCCATTAATTAATGTTGTTGCTCCAACTGTAAAAACTACAGATGCAAAGCGAGGTGAAGCCCCAATGGGTTTGCCAATTGATTTTGAAGAAGAAAATTCAGTTCAAGAAGATAAAAATACAGAAATTAATAATAATCAAAAAACAATTGCTCCACCAGATAATTTGCCTATTTAAATATGATAAATAATAAACATATAACTTACTTTGCTAAAACAAACTTCCGAAATCAAAACAAAAAGTTTGGTGTTATGCTTGATGATCGTCGCAAGCATATGTATGTAGTTGGAAAAACTGGCGTTGGTAAAACTAATGTTTTAAAAAAAATGGTTATTCAAGATATTGAAAATGGTTTTGGGTTAGCTTATCTGGATCCTCATGGAGATGATGTGGAAAATGTTTTAGAATATATTCCTTCGCACAGGATTAATGATATTGTGTATTTTAATCCATCAGATACAGCTTATCCAATTGCTTTTAATATTTTGGAAAGCGTTAATCCAGAACATAAACACTTAGTAGCTGATGGTTTAATGGGAGTTTTTACCAAAATCTGGGCTAATATGTGGTCAGCAAGAATGGAGCACATTTTGCGTAATTGTATTTTAGCTTTGCTTGATGCTCCAGGAAACACGCTTCTTGGTGTAATGCGCTTATTAATTGATAAAGATTTTCGTAAAAAAATTGTTGATAAAGTTCAAGATCCTGTTGTTAAGTCTTTTTGGGTTGATGAATATGCTAATTATAATGATCGTTTTAGAACTGAAGCTATTGCTCCGATTCAAAATAAAGTTGGACAATTTTTATCATCTAGTGTTATTCGTAATATTGTTGGACAACCAAAATCAACTATTGATATTAGAGAAATGATGGATAGCAGTAAAATTTTACTTCTTAATTTGTCCAAAGGTAAAATTGGCGAAGATAATTCAAATCTTCTTGGTGCAATGATGGTTACTAAGATACAATTAGCAGCAATGTCTAGAGTTAATATTCCAGAACACGAAAGAAGAGATTTTTTCTTATATGTTGATGAAATGCAAAATTTTGTTACAGAATCTTTTGCTGATATTTTATCAGAAGCTAGAAAATATCATTTAGGTTTAATTTTATCACATCAATATATTGCCCAATTAGCCACTCCAGAAAGCACAAAAGTTCGTGATGCTATTTTTGGTAATGTGGGCACTATTGTATGTTTTAGAGTTGGGGCTGCTGATGCATATTTTTTGCTTAAAGAATTTGAACCGCATTTTACTGAAGAAGATCTAGTTAATTTAGATAAATATGAGATTTATTTAAAATTATTAATTAATGGTGTTGCTTCTAAACCATTTTCTGCTTCTACTTTGCCAGCATTTGAAGAAGTTGAAAAGAGTTTAAAGAATATGGATAAAGTAATAAAAGTTTCTAGAGAAAGATACGCGCGCCCTAAAGAAGAAGTTGAAGATAAAATTATTCGTTGGCTTGATTTAGAAGATACATTTAAAGCTCAAGCAGAAGATGGAAAATTAGCTGGTGACGGAGTAATGTATAAATCTGGTTTTGATACTAATAAAATGGTTAAAAATAAAATAGATAAGACACAAAATTCTGATAAAAAATCTCAAGAAGACAACAATCAAGATAAGTTAGAAGCAATATGTGATGCTTGTAATGTGAAAACATATTTATCATTTGTTCCACAACCACATTTAAATGTTTTTTGCAAAGATTGTTTGCGTAAATTTAAAAATGGAGAAATTGATGTTTCTAAATTAGAATTTAAAAATTTAGAATTAATAAAAAAAAATACACCTAAAGAAAAAATAAATTCTATTAATCCTGTAAAGCCAAATGAAAAAGTGAAATTATAACTATGTCTAAAATACTAGCAATAGATTATGGAACAAAAAATATTGGTTTAGCTTTGTCAGATAATGAACAAAAGTTAGCATTTGCTTATAAAACAATTAGTGATTTTTTAGAATTAAAAAATATTTGTAATCAAGAAAAAATAGAAAAAATTATAATCGGTCTACCGATTAATTTATCTGGTGCAAAAACCAAATCAACAGAAATGGTTTTTAAATTTGTTAAAAAACTAAAACAAGAACTAAAAAATATTCCTATTGAAACAGTTGATGAAAGATTAAGCACAGAACAAGCTTCTAAATTAGAAAATAAAAACAAAAAAAATATAGACGAATTAAGTGCGCAAATTTTATTGCAAAGTTATTTGGATAATTTATGTCAACCATAAATATATTAATTTACATAATTCCTTTTTTTTCTTCCCTAATCTTAGCGATGATTTTTACTAAAATTATTAAAAAGCTAGCTTTGAGATTTAATGTTGTTGATAAGCCAGGAGAAAGCAGAAAAATTCACAAACAGCCAGTGCCACTGCTTGGTGGAGTTGCGGTCTTTTTAAGTTTTATAATAATTTTAATAATTAGTTGGCTTGTTGGATGGCTTGATGACGGGTTATTATTATCTAGCCAAATTTTAGGAATTATATTTGGTGGATTAATTTTAGTTATTGGAGGTTTTTTAGATGATAAATATAATCTTAAGCCATGGCAATCTTTTTTGTTTCCAGTTTTAGCAGCATTAGTTGCCGTAGGTTTTGGCATAGCTATAAAATATATTACTAACCCATTAATTACAGGCACTGGCCCTTATGGTCGCGCGCTTTTTTATTTTGATTGGGTGAATTTAGAAATAGTTTCTTTTAGTGCGCTTTTTAGTTTTTTGTGGATTTTAGGAATGATTTATACAACTAAATTTTTAGATGGATTAGATGGTTTGGTAACTGGCATTGGAATTATTGGAGCTATTATTTTATTTATTGTTTCATTATTTTGGAATGAGTCAATGAGCGCAATGTCAGTTTTATGTTTAATTTTTTCTGGCGCATTGCTTGGCTTTTTAATTTTTAATTTTCATCCAGCTAAAATTTTTTTAGGTGAAGCAGGGGCAACTTTTGTTGGTTTTATATTAGGAACTCTCTCAATCATTTCAGGTGGTAAAATTGCCACAGCTTTATTAATCATGGGTATTCCTATTTTAGATGTTATTTGGGTAATTTTTAGACGTATATTTTCTGGTGAACATTTTTATCAAGCTGATCGTAAACATTTACATTTTCGCTTGCTTGATGCAGGATTAACTCATCGTCAAGTTGTTTTATTATTATATCTCTTAACTTTAGTTTTTGGCGTGTCATCTATTTTTTTGCAGAGTCAAAATAAATTAATAGCATTAAGTGCTGTGATTTTAGTTATGATAATTTTGGCAGTTAGTTTGGTTTTTAAGTATAAAAAATTAAATTTGACATAAATTTATAATTATATTAAACTAAAATTATGAATTTAGCAGTTATAAAAACAGGTGGCAAGCAATATATTGTTAAGCCAAATGATAAACTAAAAATTGAGAAATTACCTGAAGAAACAGGTGATAAATTTGTTTTTGACCAAATTTTAATGATTAGTGATGAAAATGGCAATGATTTGCAAGTTGGTGATCCATTGGTTAAAGGCGCTAAAGTAGAGGCTGAAATATTAGAACAGGGTAGAGATAAAAAAATTAGAGTAACTAAATATAAAAATAAAACTCGCTATCATAAAGTTTATGGTCATAGACAGTCATTTACACAAGTAAAAATTAGTAAAATAACTAATTAACTTAAAAACTCTGATTTAATATATTAGGGTTTTTAAAATAAGAAAAAATATGTCAGATAAATTTAATCCAGATAAAATAACTACAGAAGAATATGATGACTCTTTTGGTGGAGGAGAAGGAAAAGAAATAGAGCAAGGATATGAAAAAGAAAATTACAAAGAAGAAAATAAAGATTATAGAGGCGAGATAGATACTGAGGGCATTGATTATAAGATAGATGTACAAAGAGCAAAAAAAGGCTTATTAGATAAAAAAAGACCAAGAACTTATCACAAAGAACCAATTAAATTTGTTGAAAAATCTTATGAAGATTATGATAAAGAAATAGAAAAAGTGAGTTCTGCTAGAGAATCTAAAAGAGATTCTAACAGTATTAAAGAAAAATTTGGTTTTGAGTTGTCAGATATTGATAAAATGAATCCAAAATATTATGATTTAGATATTTTAGCAAAACATTTTTCTGCCGTAGCTGAGGCAACCAAATTACATCCACAAATGGTTAAAGAAAAAAAGGATAATGCTGAAGATGAAAAATATAAAAAATGGCATGAGGCACGGCAAATAGTTGAAAACACTGGAAAATCAAATTTTGTAAATAAATTTGTTCTTAAATATGATTTAGGACGCGGTTTAAGTAGCAAACAAGCAGAATTTTTAGCACAAGAAATTAAGAAATTAAGAGATACAAAAGAAAAAGTAATGGGTGTTGTAGATAATACAGAAAGAGGAAAAGGTAGAATTATAGATCCAGAAATTACAGCTGAAGATATGCAAAATGTTCCTAAAAATAAAAAAGAAAGAAAATGGTGGCAGTTTAGAAAAGTTAAAAAAGCTGCTTAAATTTTCATTCTTCCCTTAAACGCATTTGCCAAAGTTACTTCATCTGCATATTCTAAATCACTTCCTTGAGGTAAGCCTCTTGCAAGTTTGGTGATTTTAAAATTATACTTATTTAAATAGGTATTTAAATACTTATTTAAATACATACTTGTTGTTTCGCCTTCAATAGTTGGATTAAGTGCTAAAATTATTTCAGAAATATTATTTTTTTCAATACGCGCAATCAAATTTTTAATATTTAATTTATCATCATTTATTCCTTCAGTTGGATTTAAAACTCCATGCAAAACATGATAAACTCCATTAAATTCTCCAGCTTTTTCCAATGGCAAAATATCTGAATTTTCAGCAACCACACAAATTAAACTTTGGTTTCGTTGTGAATTAGCGCAAATTTGACATAAATTGTTTTCACTAATTTGCCCGCATTGTTTACAGTTTTTAATATTGTCTTTAATATGCAATAAAGTGTCAGCAAAATCTGACAATTTTTTTTTATCTTGTTTAAGTAAATAAAAAACAAACCTTTCTGCTGTTTTTTGACCAATTCCAGGTAAGGCATTAAAATGATTAATTAATTTTTGAATTATTGCTGGCATTTTAAATAATAATTTTTATTCTGGAGGTACATCTTTAACTTCAAGATTTTTTTCTAAATTTCTAAATGTTGCTTTGGTCTCATCCCAAAAAAGTGTGACAACACCAGTTGGACCATTACGATGTTTGGCAATAAAAATATCTGCTTCATCGCCTCGTGGGCTATCTTTTTTATAATATTTATCACGATAAATAAACATTACTACATCCGCATCTTGCTCTATTGATCCAGATTCACGAAGATCTGCTAATTTTGGAATCGGAGTTGGTCGCGCTTCAACTTGCCTTGAAAGTTGTGATAATGCCACAAATGGTACATTTATTTCTCTTGCTACAGCTTTTAACCCACGGGAAATTTCAGATACAATTTGAACTCTATTGTCAGATGCACTAGAGCTTTCCATTAATTGTAAATAATCCAGCACAATTAAACCAATTCCATGCTCAGCTTGTAGACGACGCGCTTTAGTTCGTATTTCCATTATATTTGCAGTTGGTGAATCATCAATAAAAATTTTAGCTTCAGCTAATTCGCCCATAGCATGTCCAATTTTTGAAAAATCAGATTCACCACCAACATCTTCTTTATCAGATAATTTCCCAGTGCGCATTTTCCATGAATCAATATTAGCTTGAGCGCAAAGCATTCTATCTACTAATTGTTCTTTACTCATTTCTAAAGAAAAAACTCCAACTGGTATTTTTTGAGTAACAGCTACTTGGCGCGCAATATCTAATGCTAAAGCTGATTTTCCCATTGAAGGTCTGGCTGCTAAGATTATTAAATCTGCTTTTTGCAAGCCAGCTAATTTATTATCTAATTGAGAAAATCCTGTTGGCACGCCACGAAGTTTGCCTGAATCTCTGTGCAACTCATCAATACGGTCAAATGCATTATTTAATAAGTCTTTCATCGAACTAAATTGACTTTTTAAATATTTATGAGAAACATTAAATAAACGACTTTCAGCTCTGTCTAAAATTTTCTGCAAACCATCTTCTTCATTATATCCCATTTGCACAATTTCTGTAGCTGCTTTTATTAAGCGATTAAGTGTAGCTTTTTTTTGAATTATTTTTGCATAATGAACTACATGCGATGCAGTTGGCACGCTGCTAGCCAATGAAGTTAAAAAACTTCTGCCGCCAATATTTTCTAATTGTTTTTTTTCTGCTAAACGGGAACTTAAGCTTAAAACATCAATTGGTTCGCGTTCAGAATATAAATCTAAAATTGCAGAGTAAATTTTTGAATGGCTGTCTTTATAAAAATCTTCAGCCCGCAAAATATCAGCAATTTTAACAATTGATTCTTTGTCAATGAGTAAGGCGCCAAGAACAGACTGTTCCGCCTCTAAATTTTGAGGAGGCAAACGATCTGCTGGATTAATTGTAGATAGTTTTTTATTAGCCATATGCATTTATTTTAGCAACTATTAAAATATATTCAACCCAATTTTTTGCACATTCTATTAACTTTTAATGCACATCTGTTATAATAGAGTTATGCAGTTATTTAAAGACAAATAT
>CAZAVD010000019.1:0-15338 GCA_964488715.1 uncultured Gammaproteobacteria bacterium
GTATTATCTACTTCTACTTCATAAAAATGAGCTAAAAATAATAAAGACTCTTCAAGCTTTCCTGATTTTTCTCCTACGCTAATCATTCTTGTTGTTAATTTTGGAAATAATTTAGGATATTGTTCTAATTGTTCTGACAATTTTGTTCCTTTTTTAACTGTACAAGAAACTTGTGTTAAAGCTTTTTTATAATAATAATTAGTTACAGTTTTACTTGTAATTTCAATTGCTTCATCAATATTTAAACCAGATTTTAATAAAGTTCCAAGTGATCTACAAAATCGCGCTAAATTAGTTTGGTAAACAATCTTTCCTATTAAAGGTAATTTTAATAATAACCAATGAGTTGCTGGTTGAGAAAATTTTCGTTTAATTAGCCATAATAAAAATCCAATTACTCCAATTATTCCGCCAAATAATGCTAAAGTATTTTCACGAATAATGTGTGAAAAAGAAATTAGCCATCGGGTTGTAAAAGGTAAATCCATTTTTAAGCCTTCAAAAAGTGGCGTGATTTTTGGTAAAACAAAAAATGCCATTGCTAAACCCAAACCAAATGCAGCAATTAAAACCACAGTTGGATATAGCATGGCTCCTTTAATTTTAGCTCTCAATTCTCTGTCTTTTTCTAATTGTTCAGCTAAATTTGTTAAATTTTCTTCTAAAGTTCCTGATTTTTCACCAGCTTTAACAATGTTAATAAACATTTCTGAAAAAGTTTTTGGATATCGTGCCATTGCATCTGCTAATGATTGGCCAGATTGTAAAGCCTTTAGTAAACCACGCAAAACTCTTTTTAATTTTCCACTTATTTGTTCAGAAGTAATTTCAATTGCTTCAACAATTGTTAAGCCGCTTTTTAACATCACGCTTAAATGCCGAGCAAGAATTGCTTTTTGTTCTGCATTTACTCCACCAATAGAAATTTCAAAATCTAAAACTGATTTTTTTTGTTGTGTTTTTGTTTTTAACATAATTACTCCCTAGCTACTCGCAAAACTTCTTCTAAAGTAGTTTCGCCATTTAAAACTTTTTGAAGACCATCTTCTAACATACTTTGCATACCTTGTTCTCTTGCTTTTTTGTTTAATTCATCACTAGATGCGCGAGAATTAACTAATTCCCTAACTTCATCAGTCATTTCCAAAACTTCAAATAGACCTGCGCGACCAAGATATCCTGTATTTGCGCATAACTTACAGCCAGTTCCTTTATAAAAATTAATTTGACTAATATCTTTATTCTTTACTTTTTTAATCAATTCTGAAATATGTTTTTGATGCTCTAAAGATTTTTTCTGTTCTTTATCTAATTTAAAAGATACACGACAAGACTGACATATTTTTCTAACCAATCTTTGCGCAATTACAACATTTACTGTTGAGGCAACTAAAAATGGTTCTACTTCCATATCAATTAACCTAGGTAAAGTGGTAACAGCATCATTAGTATGCAAAGTTGATAAAACCAAATGACCTGTTAAAGCAGAATTAATAGCAATACTAGCTGTTTCTGAATCACGAATTTCACCAACCATAATTATATCAGGATCTTGCCTAACAATAGCGCGCAAGCCTTTAGCAAACGATAGATTGGTTTTTGGATTAACTTGAATTTGTGACACACCTTCAATATCATATTCTACTGGATCTTCAATTGTTGAAACATGAATGCTTGATTTATTTAAAATTTTTAAAACAGCATATAAAGTTGTGGTTTTGCCAGACCCAGTTGGTCCAGTTACTAAAATCATTCCATGTGGATTTTTAATAGAGCGTTTTACTTTTTCTAAATTTTTATTTGAAAAACCTAAACCTGTTAAACTAAATTGTCTTGATTTAGCTGACAATAATCGCATAACAACATTTTCACCCTCAACAATTGGCACAACAGAAACACGAACATCAACTGGTTCGCCTTGGACTTTTCCGCCAGAGGCGGATCCGCCTCTGGCGGAAAATCTTAATTTTCCATCTTGAGCTGCGCGATGTTCATCTGTTCGCATTTTAGCTAATATTTTTATCCTAGTTAAAATTAACTCATGTAAATCTTTTGGGATTTCTAAAACTTCATGCATTACTCCATCAATTCTAAAACGAACTTTTACGCGTTCTCTATAAGGCTCAATATGAATATCAGATGCTTTATTTAAATAACCAAATTCTAATAATTTATCAACTATATTTACCATTAATTCATCTCTTGCATCTCTGTCCAAACTTTCATCTTTAATTTTAGATAATAATTTATCAAACGCATCTTTTATAGAACCTTGATAAAGTTCTAATGCGCTATTTAAATCTTGAGGCGTGATATAATAAATTTTAACAGGTAAACTAAATTTTTTCTGAATTAAATTTTTAACAACCAAATCATCTGGATTAGTCATGCCGATTTTTACTTGTTTTTCGTCTTGTGAAAAAACAATAACTTCTTTAGCGCGTGCTACTGCTTCTGGAATCAAATGCAATATTTCGTCTTCAATTTTTACTTTAGCTAAATTAGTAAAGGAAACTTTAAAATGCTCTGCCATTGCTTGACCAAAAATTTCTTTAGTTAAAATATTTTTAGAAAACAAAAAACTCAACAGCTTTTCTTCTGACTGTTCAGCTTTTTTTATATCCTCTTCTGAAACATATCCTTGTTCTAAAAGTATGGATTTTATTTGAGCATCCTCCATATAATTTTATTGCCCCAAAACACTTTTTACTTTGTTTACAATCTCAACAATACTTGTATCTGATTTAATTAAAAAATCAATTGCGCCTAATTCTTTGGCTTTTTTAATGTGATTATCTTGGCTTAAATTAGAAGTTACAACTATTTTTATTTTGATTTTTTTGTTTTTTATTTCTTCTAAAACACCAAAACCGTCCACTTTTGGCATTACTAAATCTAAAAGAGCTAAATCAAAACTATCTTTTTGTAAAATTTTTAAAGCATCTTCTCCATTTGAAGCTATTTGCGCGTCAAAACCAGCTTTTTTTAATTTTAATTCCATGGCTCTAGCAATTGGTTTTTCATCCTCAATAATTAATATTTTTTTAGACATAAAACTATAATTAATAATAAAATAAATATTCGCGTCATTTGCGTTTAATTCGCGTCATTCGCATCGGTCAATTTTTCTTTAACTTTTTTAGCAATATCCTCTATTTTCCAATCAGCTTTAACTAAATAATCATAAACACCTTTTTCTAAAGCATCAATTACTTTTTTATCTTCATTTAAAACTGTAAGAATAATAATATTAGCATTCTTGCCCCATTTGTCTTTGCGTAGCTCATCAAGCATCTTTAACCCATTCATTTTAGGCATAACAATATCAGTTAAAATTAGATCTGGATGTTCTTTTTTTGCAGTTTCTAAACCTTTCTTTCCATTTTCTGCTTCTAAAATAATATATCTTTCTCGCTTTAATTCATCACGCAATGCGTGCCTTAAAGTTGCCTCATCTTCTACGATAAGTATTTTTTTTGAATTAGACATAAAAATCTATTTTAATATTTGATTAACTCTTTTAATAATCTTTTCTAAAGTATTATCTGATTTAATCAGATAATCTGTGGCATGCAATACATCTAAACAATTTTTAGCATTAGCTTCATCTGCTTTATTGCTAACAATAACAACAGGTATTTTTTTGATTAGACCTGTTTCATTCATACTCTTTAAAATCTTTTCTCCAGGCATCTTTGGTAAAATTAAATCTAATAAAACCAAGTCTGCACCTTTTTCATTAATTAACTTTAAACCATCCTCTCCGTTAGTTGCTTTTAAAACCTCGTAGCCTTGATCTAACATTTTCTTTTCCAAGGCATTTAATAATGATTTTTCATCCTCAACAATAATGATTATTTTTTTAGGCATATATTTTTTACCCCGCCCTTTGCGAAGAGCGAGGTTAATTTAATTCTTTGTTTCCCTTCTTTTTCTTCATTCCGCTCAAAGGTATAGTAAAACTAAAAGTTGTGCCCTTTCCTTCTACAGATTCAAACCATATCTTTCCATCTGTATTATCTAATATTGACTTAATAATGTAAAGCCCAAGACCTGTTCCTTCTGTGTCTTTTTCACGCACATTATCAGCTCGGAAAAGTTTTTCAAACATTCTAGATTGCTGTGCTTTTGGAATACCCATGCCATTATCTGTAATTTGTATTAATAGATCATCTTCTAATTTTTCCATTTTTAATCCAATTTTTCCTTTTTCTGGTGTATATTTGACTGCATTAGAAAGCAGATTCTGAAAAATTATACGAACCAATTTTGAATCAACAACCACTTCTGGCAAGTCATCTGCAATATTTGTTTTTATGTTTTGTTCTTTTTTATTAATTTGCGGCTTAAGTTCATCTATAGCGCTTTTAGCAATTTTTATTAAATCTATTTTCTTAGGATCAATAGCAAAAGTACCTAATTCTAATCTAGAAACATTTAATAAAGCATTAACTAATTCAACCATTCTTTGGTTGCCTTGATATATTTCTTCTAAATATTTTTTTTGTTCATCAGTTACTTTACCAGCATCACCAGCCAATAGCATTTCAGCATACCAATTAATAGCTGAAAGCGGGGTGCGCAGTTGATGCGAAGTTAAAGAAACAAATTCTGTTTTAGCCTGGTCAACAGCTCGTTCACGGGTTACATCGCGGAAAACCACTACACAACCAATAACTTCTCCTTTTTTATTCTTCAAAGGCGCCACGCTATCAGCTACAGGCACTTCTTTTTTGTCTTTTGTGATTAATAAAGTATGATTAGCCATTTCCTGAATTTCACCAGTTTGCATGGCTTCTTTAATAAATTTATCATTAACTTGCTTAGTATCTTCAAAAATGAACTTTAAAATATCGCTATATTTTTTACCTTGCGCTTCCTTAACGCTAAAACCAGAAATATCAGCTGCAACTTGATTAAACATAGTAATTTTTAAATTCTTGTCTACCACAAATACACCGTCGCCAATACTATATAAAATGGTATTAATTTTATCTCTTTCTTTAGCTGTTAACTCTTTCTCCTCTTCTACATCCTCTAAAATATTTAAAATGGCTTTTTGCTGGTCAGCTAGCTTTTTAGAATTAAGTGTTATTTCTTTAGTTTGTCGATCAACTCTGATATCCACTTCAGCTCGAGATTTTTTAATTGACTCTGTCATTTTATCAAAAGCCTGCGATAACTGTCCGATTTCATCTTTGCTTTGTGTGCCAACTTTGTAATTTAAATTGCCTTGCTCTATTATTTCTATGCCTTGGTGAAGCTTTTTAATTGGTTTTATAACAATTCTACCAACTAAAAAATTATAAAATATAAAAACCAAAATATAAACTAAAATTGAGGCTATAATTAAAATTTTGTCAAAACGATCAGCTGTGGCTAAAATCTCTGTAATATCTTGAAGCACAATTATATAACCCACCTCTCTATCACCAGCATCGTAAACATGAAACTCACCACACAAAAACGACCTTGAATCACTTTGATAAATTTTTAAATCAGACGAATGCTCGTGAGATAAGCTAGTTTTTCCTAAACACTCCTTGATTATTTCTCTTTGTAAAGATTTCTGAGCTAATGTGCTGTCAATAATTAAATTTTTTTCAAAATCATCCCAATTATCTCCTAGACCAGCCAATTGTCTAACTGACTGCCAATCTTCGCGGCTTAAAAATTGTTTGTCTACCACTAACAACAAATCTTTATCAGTTAATGATTTGATGTCATTTAAAATATTATCAATCTCTTTGCCAAATTCTACATAACCTATTAATTCTGCATTATCTAAATAAGGCTTGACAACTCGCAAAGCAAAAGCAGTTTTACCCAGTTCAATGCCGCTGCCAACTTTTTGATTAAAACGAGCTTGTTGAAAAGTAAAGCGATTGATTTTATCGCCAAAAATATCCTGATTATGCAATCTTAAAAAATTGTATCCTTCAGGCAAGTGAAAATAGAAATGAGTGATCTCATGATTAGTTTTTAATTTTTTAAACAATAATTCGCCTAATTCAAAAAGAGCCTGCCTGTCTTTTTCTAAATAAACATCTTTAAAAGCTTGGTTATCTAAAAAAACATCTAAGGAAGATTCAAGTATTGAAGTATCAAGACGGATTAAATTGTTAAACTCTTTTTCTGCATCTTCTACAGCAGAGCTTAAAATCTTACCTAAACCCAAATTTTGCCTATAATTTTGGGAAACAAAAATACTAAAAACTGTAATAACTAAAGCTAGGACAATAAAGATTGCTAACAAAAGCTTAGTTCTTATTTTAGATTCTATTTTCATTATTTATGCTTAAATTTTTTAATTTCTTTTTTTAGTTCCATCATTTTTAATTCTCGTCCAACCATTGATTTATTTAATCTTTCTAAATCAGCAGTGCGTTCTTTAACTTGTTTTTCTATATTAGTTCGGGATTTCTGCAAGTTCGCAGCCATTTCATTAAATGCGCCAGCTAATTCGCCAATTTCATCCTTTGAATTAATTTCTATTTTATGTTTTAAATTGCCCTGACCAACTATTTCCACGCCTTTTCTTAATTTAGTAATTGGCTTCATTACTATTATAATAATCAACCAAATACCAATAGCAATAATTAAAACAAAAGTAATAATAACAATAGCAACTATTAGTCTTGATTTTTCTAGGCGTTCAATAACTTCTGCTCTGATTTCTTCATTTAAACTAGATGCTCCTGAAGCCATTTCCTGGGACAAAAGCAAAAGCTGGCTGGCCAACCTATCTTCCAGCTCCAAGTTGTGAAAAATTTCCTTGTCATGCAACTGGCATAACTCAACAAAAACTTGTTTCATTTTTTGATAATTTTTATTTAATTCAGCTAATATTTCAATTTCTCCTGATTCGCTAAAAAAATCTGACTGAAGAAACTTAGAAATTGAATCATATCTTAACAGCCATTGCTCTTCTGCGCGCTGTTCATGATAAAGCAAAAAATCACTGGTAATTATATTTAATTCAAAAATACCTTTGAGAATTTCACCAGCAATTCTTGATTCTTCAATTTCTTCTTTTAGCTCTACTGCTGTAGAAAAAAGCATATGGCTAACAAGAAGCGCTACTCCAAGCGTAATAATAGCTGTTATAATAAGTCTTGTTTTTATAGTCATATTATCTAATAATTGTTACTGCTTTGGGCTTTACTTGTTCTAAAGCGTCTGTGTAAATATAATTTAAATAATTTGGAACTTTTGTTTTATCTGTTAGATTATTTCTTATTCGCCAACGAGCTTGATCTTCTAATGTTACTAACAGAAATTGAGGTAAAGTGACTCTGAATTTATAGCCATCCCATAGTTCATCTATTTTTTTTCTATCTGTTTCCATGCGTGAAGCAATGATATCCACTGATTCTGACCGATTATTTTTAACAAACTCTTCTGCTTTTATTAAAGCCTTGAGTATTCTTTTTAGTAATTCTGGATTATCTTTAATAAAATTATTCTTGGAAACTAGATTAAATGTTGCCTCATATCCCATATCGTCAGAGAAAAAGACTGCATTATTTCCAAGATTTTTTTTGGCATTATATATATTTGGCTCCCAAGCAAAGATTGCATCTACCTCACCATTTACAATCGCTTCAACCATTTTTTTAGGTTTTAGATCAATTATTTCAACATCCTCTAAATCCATATCATTCATAACAAAAAATGTAACCATAAAAAAATGAGCTGTTGTTCCTATGCTTGTTGCGATTTTTTTACCAATCAAGTCTTGCGGAGTAAAAATATTTCTATCTTTTCTAGCCAGGACCTTGGCGTGTTGGGCAGAATCTGCAATAGTTGCAAAAAAAGCAAAATCATTGCGCTTAAAAAAATTGGAAACAATAGGCATATCAGCTGCTGTGCTTATATCAATTTCTCCATTTAATGTTGCTGCTAGGGCGGCTTTTCCAGTTGAATAACCTTTGACCTCCATATCCACGCCTTGCTCCAGAAAATAACCCTTTTCATCTGCAATATGAATCAAAGAAGGAAGTAAGCTAGTGGCACTTATTCCGACTGATACTTTTTCCACCGGTCCTGTATATTTTTTTGGTTGTTTTTGATTAAACCAATAAAAGCCAACACCAATAATTATAACTACAACTATAATAATTAAAATTAATATTTTTTTAGACATATTTTTTATAGATTATTTAATAATACTAATTGCCTTGGGATTTACCTCCTGCAAAGCATCAAGATAAATATAATTTAAATAATTTGGAACTTGTTTTTTGTTGGTTAAATTATTCTTAATTGCCCAGCGTGCTTCATCTTCTAAAGTAATAATTAATGATTGAGCTAAAGAAATTTCAAAAGTAAAATCATCCCAAAGAACAGTCATAACTTGTTTGTCTAATCCTAATCTTTGAGCCACTATATCTTGCGCTTCTTTTTTATTCTTTTTGATAAATATAGTAGCCTGATCAATAGCAGCTAGAAACCTTTTTAAGACCTCTGGATTATTTTGAGCAAAATCATTCATGACCATAAAATTAAATGTTTCTCTATAAACTTCTGAACTTGGTAGCCTGATAGCATTATTTCCTAATAATTTTTGCGCATTATAAGCATGAGGTTCCCAGATAATAATGGCATCCACTTTTCCAGTATTCAAAGCATTTGGTAAATCTGATGGTTTAATATTAACTGCTTCCACATCAGACTCTGCCATATTTTCATAAGTTAAAAAAGCAGCTAGAAAAAATTGGCCAGTTGTGCCAGCTGGGGTGCCTACTTTTTTACCTTTTAAATCTTGGGCTGTTTTAATATTGCTGCCATTGCGAACAATTACTTTAACATCATCATAAGAATAAACAAAAGTAGAAAAAACAGAAAAATCCTGCCTGTTAAAACTGTTAAACATAATTGGCGTTGGCGCTACTGTTGATATGTCAACACCATTATCCAACATATCTAAAAAACTTAATCTGCCTGAATCAAATTCTTTAATAGTTAAATCAAGCCCTTGTTCCTGAAAGTAGCCTTGATTTTCAGCTACCCAAACCGCAGCTGGCAGTAAACTGGTTTCCACTCCTAAAGTTGCTTTAAGTAATGGTCCAGCATATTCAGGCACAGATGGCTCACTTGTTTGTTGCCAAATAAATATGCCTGCTGCTAGCAGAATTAAAATTATAATAATTAATAAAATTGTTTTTTTCATAAGCATGGGGTTAATTATTTACCATTTTATTATACCATAAAAAAAATTAAAAAAACACTAAATTTAGTGTTTTTTTAATTTATATTTAAATTTTTTATTTAAACAAATTTTTATTCTTTTTTAAAAATTCTTTTTGAAATCTATCAATTATTTTGCTTTTAAATTTTTTTCTTAAATATAAATATCCAAAATAAGAAACAATTAAAGCTCCAATAGAATTAACAATCAAATCAGACATTGTGTCATTTAAACCACTTTTTTGCATATTAACTTTAAAAATAAAATCCACTGCAAATTCAAATATTTCCCAAATAACTCCCATACTAACTGCAAAAGAAAAAGAAAAAAGAGATACAAATACAGGACTAAGGTCTAATTTCTTTTTTTTGTTCAAAATATGAACTGTCATAAATGCAATATAAGCAATAATAAATCCAGAAATTATATGCAACATTAAATCCCACCACCAAAATTTAATATAAAATGATTGAATCTCTCCTAAATACATTGATGCAAAAATAAATAAAATTAAAACTAATTCACTCTCGTTTGGGTAATCAATTTTGAATTTTTTTTCAATAATACTAGGCAAAAAAGTTAAAAACAATGTGAGCAGAAAAAATACTACATTAATCCAATCATATTTAACAATAGATAATAAAGAACCTAATATTAATATTAAGCGGATTATCCAAAAAACCCATGTATTTATTTTATCTATTTTTTGCATAGCTTATTAATTAAAATAATTCTCAACTGCAAATTGATACTGATCCAAGAGTAATTCTTTAAAATAACTAATATTATTTTGTTCGTAAAAAAGCAAAATTGCTTTTTTGTATTCCATCTTATCTACACTTCTAAATGAAAGAGGACATAAATTATGCGCTAAAAGAATAGCATCACCAACTAGTCGTCCTGTGCGTTTATTTCCATCCTCAAAAGGTTGAATATATGAAATTAAAACAATAGCCATAAGCACCTTAAACATTGGATCTTTTTCTTTATTAATTATCAAGCAGGTTTTCTCTAAAACTTCTTTGATTTGATATTCATTATCAAGTGGTTTATAGTTAGTGCCAGTAATCCGAACCATTCTTTTTCTTATATTTCTTAAAACTCCTAAATCTTTTGTTAATAGATAATGAATATTTTCTAATTTAGCAATACTGATTTTTTTAAAATCATTAGTATTTTTGTAAATATAATCTAATGTATACTTGTGATTTAAAATCATTAAAGCTTCTTCTTTTGTATGTCCAGAAGTTTCTTGGTGCTCTTTTATTAAATGCTCTGTCTCAAGTAATGTGTAAGTATTGCCCTCAATTTGAGATGATTTCCAACTCAAATCTATGGCTAGTCTTTCAAATTCTTTTTTAATTAATATTTTTGATAATTTTTTTAAATTACTTCTATGCTTTTTAGTTAATTTTTCAAATTTATCTTTTTCGTCTTTTGTAAAAATATTATTAAAATTAGCTAACACATCAAAATTAAAATTCTTTAGAATTTGTCTATCATCAACCTCTGTCTTGAAATATTTTTCAACATCAATTGGTTTAATTAAATTAAAAAATAACGATAGCCTGTATATCACACCTCTACCTTTGCCATGTTTTGTTATTAAATTTAATTGAAGTAATTCTTTTTTGGCTCCGCGGGTCGGACTCGAACCGACGACAAATTGGTTACACCTTATCCTTAAATTACTTTAAGGGGTGGACTATATCATCATCTTAGTCAAAATTAATATTAGACTTTAGATGCAAGGCGCTTCCTCAGAATATTAAAAATATTTGAGTACTCCCAAAAGGGATAGTCTCTGAACCTTCCCCAAATACTCGGGGCTTGGCTGCTGATTATCCCAAATACTTGGGACTTCCAGCATTTCACCTTGTGTTCACCCTAATGTTTCCATTAGGGGCTGCAATTAGACCTGCATGAATTTCTCTATGACAATTAGCACATACTAAAATACATTTATCAAGTTCTATTTTAGTTTTATCCCAAGACCTAGTTAAACCAGATTTAGATAATCCAAATTTTTTTTCTTGTAAATGATGAAATTCAAGAGCGTCAACACATTTATTATAGCCACATATATTACATTTGTTGCCCTTGTATTTTATTGACATGCTCTTGAGTTTTTTACGTCTTTTGCTAACTGATTTTATGAGATATTCAGCTCGATCAGAATATTTTCGTTTATCCGGCATACAACTTAATTATAACACGAATAAACAGGCATTCACAGCCAACTGCTCTACCAACTGAGCTACCGCGGATTAATTATTTAATTGTTAAAAGATTTATTAACCCCCTCTTAGTCTCCCCCTTGAAAAGGGGGAGAGACCCTAAGGTTATATTATTCTATTTCACTTTCTATATTTTCTTCCTCATTATCAATTGAAATTAGTTCAACATCAAAAATCAAATCTGCATTTGGGCCGATTATATTGCCAGCGCCTTGTTCACCATATGCAAATTCTGAAGGAATAAATATTCTTCTTTGCTCACCAACTTTCATTCCAATTATTCCTTGATCCCATCCTTGAATTACTTGACCAACTCCAATTGTTAAACTAAATGGTTCACCTCTATCAACACTTGAATCAAATTTAGTTCCATCTAATAATACTCCTGTATAATGAACTGTGATTTTATCACCTGGTTTAACTTGCCTACCATCTGCGCCTTGTTTAATTATTTGCGCTGAAAGTTCTGTAATGTCTTGAATTGTTTCTTGCTTGCCCTCTGTAGCTTTAGCGGAAGAGGGTTTTTGTTCTGATTGTTCTTTCATATTGTTTTCTTGTATTTTATTTTCTTCTTGTTTTTCTTGTGTTATTTCTAAATTATTTTTTTCAAATTTTAATTTTACATCTAAAATTTCTGTTATTGCAAATAATAGTAAAAATAAAATAATTATTGTGATTAGAATTGTAAGTAGAATTTTCATAAATTTAATAATATCCTTTTAATTTACTCATACCTTCTTTGTGTTCCTGCATTCTTTCTAATGCTTTGGCTTCAATTTGACGAATGCGTTCGCGCGTTACACCAAACTCTTGTCCAACTTCTTCTAAAGTATGGAACACGCCATCTTCTAAGCCAAAACGCATTTCAAGAATTTTTTGTTCTCTAGGAGTTAATTCACTAATTATTTCACTAATATACTTTTTTAGCAACTGCAAAGCTGTAGCTTTATCTGGAGAAATTGTTTTATAATCCTGAATAAAATCAACCAACTTTGAATCATCATCACCTTCATCACCAACTGTAGCTTGCAAAGAAACAGTTTCTTGAGATATTTTAATAATATGACGAATTTTGTCAACATCTTCTTCCATTTCAGCTGCAATTTCTTCTGGCATTGGCTCGCGACCCAAACTTTGAATTAATCTTTTTTGCACTTGCTTAAATTTATTAATTGTCTCAACCATATGAACTGGAATGCGAATTGTTCGCGATTGATCAGCTAAAGCGCGGGTAATTGCTTGGCGAATCCACCAAGTTGCATAAGTTGAAAATTTATAACCTTTGCGATAATCAAATTTTTCAACTGCGCGAAATAAACCAACGTTTCCTTCTTGAATTAAATCTAGCAAAGTTAATCCTCCACGACCAGCAAATTTTTTAGCAATTGAAACTACTAAACGCAAATTTGATTCAACTAATTTTTTAGTAGCTTCTTTGTCACCTCTTTCTTTTCGTTTTGCTAAAGCAGTTTCTTCATCTGATTTTAATAAAGGAACTTTTCCAATTTCACGCAAATACATTTGAATTGAATCAGAAGAAATGTCTGAGAGATCACTGCGTTTTTTATCTAAACCAATTCCAATTTCGCTTAAAATTTTCTGACGATTTTCTTTTGCATCTAATAATCCTATTTCGCCTTCAATTACTTGAGATCCTGCTTTATCTAAATATACTAAAAATTTTTCATATTCAAAAACATAATCTTCCATTGCTGGAAAAGCAATTAAAATTTCTGCTTCAGTTACAAACCCACGACTTTTTGCTTTTTTTAATAAAGCTTGAGCTTGCATTGGATCAAAAGTTTGTTTTTCTGGTTGAATGGATTTTTTCTTTTTAGCGATTTTGAAAGATTTTTGAACTTTAGGTTTTGGCTTTTTTTTAGATTTTGGTTTTTGAGCTTTGGGCTTTACTTTGTTAGTGCTTTTTGATTTTTTTACTGTTAATTTTTTAACAGTCTTTTTAGCACTTTTAATCCTGCTAATTTTCTTAGCAGGTTTTACCCGATGTCGCTTTACGAATCGGGATCCCGACTTTATGTCGGGATTTTTCTTAGTTGTAGATTTTTTTTGTGGCATAAATATTTTTTATTTACAATCCCTTTAACTCCTGTGATAGATTTGTGAACTCTTGCATTAGTCTTTCTATTTTTTCTTGATTATTTTGCTGTTCTGCCTGACGAATTAAATTTTGAACTTGATCAAGACGAATTGTAATATTTTGCTTTTTTAAAAAATTAACTGCTAAATCAAATTCGCGGTTAAGTTCGTTTTTAGACATTTCAGTAAATTCATCTTCAGCTAATAATTTTAAAGTATCAAAACCTAAGACCAAGTCTTTGGCCTCTATCTGTAATTTAGTCCTTAATTCATCTAAATTACTGTGTTTATTATAATGCACAATTAAGATTTTGTAAAATTCTTGATAATCTTTATGAATTAGTTCTGGTAAAACTTTACTAATTAATTCTGTTGCATATTCTGAGCTATGAAGCGCTAAAGCTAGCAATCGTTGAGTGATTATTTTTAATTTGTTTAATTTTGTTGGCTCCAACTCCATGGTTGGAGCCATTTTGTTCTTATCTTGCATTGTGGCTCCATGCAGGGGCATGGAGCCAACATTTTTAATTTTACTTAAAGATTCGCGCAAAGCATTTTCATCAATACTTAGCACACCTGCCAATTTTTTTAAATAATAATCTTTTTCAATTGCATCGCCTAGTTTTGCAATCCACGATAACAATCGCGCGCCAATTTTTCTTTTAACATCAATGTCATCCAAATTTTGATTTTGCAAATTAACAGTAAAAAAGTAATCCATAAAATTAACTTTTTTATTAACTGCTTCGCGCCAAGCATCTGGAGATTTTTGAACTAACTCATCTGGGTCTTTAATATTTTCTGGTAAAATAATTACTTTAACACTCATTCCAGCTTGCCAAGCCATTTCAATTCCCCGCTCTCCAGCAGCCACGCCAGCTGAATCTTGATCAAAACACATTGCCAGATTATTAGTATATCTTTTTAAAATTTTTATTTGATCTTGAGTTAAAGCAGTGCCTGATGAAGCAAAAATATTTTTCACTTCTGCTTTATGCGATGCAACAACATCCATTTGACCTTCAACTAAAATAATAAAATCAAGTTCACGAATACTTTTTTTTGCCTTGTCTAATCCATACAAAATATGTGACTTGTTATAAATAATAGTTTGTGGTGTATTAATATATTTTGCAACTTCATCGCTCTTCATGGTTCTGCCAGAAAACCCAACAATATTTGAATTATGATCTGTGATTGGAAACATAATTCTGTCACGAAAACGGTCATAATAATTTATTGCATTATTATAATTATTTTTTTCAACAGCAAGACCTGATTGCAAAATTTCATTATCTGAAAAACCTTTTGACTTTAAAAACTTGCTTGTTGCATCCCAAGAATCTGGAGCATAGCCAATTTTAAATTCTGAAATAATTTCTTGATTTAACTTTCTTGAATTGATTAAATATTCATGAGCTTTTTTGCCTTTAGGAGAATTTGTAAACTGGTCTTGATAAAATTTTACAACCACTTCATGCAATTCATAAAGTCTAGTTTTTAAATTTTGAAACTGCGGATTATATGATTGATGTTTTAATTCTACGCCAGCTTTGTCAGCTAAAATTTTTAATGCTTCTGGAAATTCTATGTTTTCAATTTTTTGAAGAAATGTAAAGATATCGCCGCCTTCTGAACACCCAAAACATTTGAAAAATTGCTTTTCTCTGGACACCATAAAAGATGGTGTTTTTTCATTATGAAAAGGACAATTGCCTTTCCAATTAACACCACTTTGTTTTAATGCTACAAATTCTTGGATTAATTCAACAATATCAAGTTTGGATTTTATTTCTTCTGTGTTGGTCATAAAT
>CAZAVD010000020.1:0-14790 GCA_964488715.1 uncultured Gammaproteobacteria bacterium
GTGTAAAAGTAGAAGGTGAATTTAAAGCTGATGGCAATGTAATTATTGAAGGCCAAGTAATTGGTGGATTTAAAACCAAAAAAAATCTACGCGCAGGCGAAGGCTCAAAAATCAAAGCTAACATTGAAGCTGATAATGCATGGATTGCTGGAGAAGTAAAAGGTAATTTGATAATTAAAAACCATTTAGAGCTTTCACCTAATGCCAAGATTAAAGGTGATGTTGAAGTTCAGATTTTAACCATGGAAACTGGTGCACAAATCAATGGAAACCTGAAAATGGGAGAAATTCAATATGACAAAAAAACTATTGTTGAAAAATAAATATGTATTATTACATTTACGATCAATTTTTAAGTCACAAAAAATATGACAAAGTTTTAGCGCAGATTGAAAGTAAAATTACAGATTTGGGTATTAAAAATCGTATTATTAAAATGTCAATTTTAAAAAGTGTAAGTGAATTAGTAACTGATGCACTAAGAAAAGGAGCTCAAACAATTGTTGTAGCAGGGAACAACCAAACAGTTCATCAAATTGTTAATTTAGTGGCTGGAAAAGATATAACTTTGGGGATTATCCCAATTGGCAATGCTAACTCAATAGCTAATTTTTTAGGCATTACAGACCCATTAGAGGCTTGTGAGATAGTTTCAGCACGTAAGATAGAAACTATTAATTTAGGTGAAATAAATAATGACTTTTTTATTGATAATATAAAAATTCTTGATACAAATTTAAAAGTTGAATGTGATAATAAATATAATGTGTCAACATTATCAATTAATCATTTGATTGGGATATATAATTTTGCTCCGCAAGTTGATTTAAATTTTAAATCAAGCAAACAACTTTTTTCTCCTAAAGATAATTTTTTAGAAGTTGTAGTTGAACCAAAAGATAAAAAAACTTTGCACAAAATTCTTAAACCACTTCTTGGTAAATCATCTAAAAAAATTGCTGATAGTGTTTTTCGCTCTAAAAAAATAATAATAAAAAGCCAAGCTGAAAAACCTGGCAATGTAATTGTTGATAATTTTAAAACACTTAAAACACCTTTAGCAATCCGCATTTCTGATAAAAAATTAAGAATTATTGTGGGCAAGAATAGGAAGTTTTAATACTAATATTAGCTAAACAACAGCTATTTTTGAGTTATCCACCTGTTTTAGGAATCGGTTTCTTTGTGGCCCCGTCTGTCTTTGCTCAGGTAGCTTTAACCGAAAACTTGAGCAACCTTACACAAAACGCGGAATATAACCAGCAATTGGAGTGGGATGATTTTTTGGAAGGGATTAATGACCCAGAAACCGCAAAAGCAACATATGAATTTGCAGTTACCTCTACTTATAACCCAGTACAATTAAAGCAGTATGTCTGGGGGGCAAGTAGGTTTTGGGGCGGGTATAAAAAAGATAAAACAGCCATTGATATGATAGCTTACCATCGAGCTAGCCATGCGACCTACGAAGCTCGAGACAAAAAAAACTACAAAAAAGTTCTCAATCTGTGCTTCGTTTTAGACAAAATGGAATCCTGTTTTTTAAACTCAGGAAACCCGCGGATGTCTGTTGCGCCAGAATTAATCTCTTATGTTAAAAAAATAAGAGAATCACTAAAAAATGAAGCCGAGCAAGAACTTAGAAAACAGGCGGAGGAAGTTGGCAGAAAAGAAGGACTGAAAGCCGTCCTGAGATCTCTGTTTAACTAGAGATCTAAACAACACAAAATTTAAACCCACTGGTTTTAAAACAGTGGGTTTTTTATTTCGGCAAAGCAAGTTGACATTAAAAAGACAATTTTGTTATAATATAAGCACAAAAAATAACTAAAAAAATATTAATTTAAATATTATGTCTACCCAAGCATCAACACAAACAATCACTTTACCAAACTGGGTTAAAGAAATTACACCACAACCAAAGAATTATTTTAAAAAATTATTAAGAAGTAGCGCCTTTGTAAAAATGCAGGAATATCAAAAAAAAATGCAGATTTATAAAATGAAATATAAAATTGAATTTAATGATTTTGAAAATAAAATAAAATTACAAAAAAAAGAAAATTTTGAAATGTGGGATGATTATATTGTTTGGCAAGGTTTAAATAATGCCTATGAAAAATGGCAAAAACGCTATTTATCTTTTTGATTTATGTATGATTTAATAAATCAATTAGAAAATAGTCCTGTTGTAAAAGATTTTGAAATAACAGAGTTTGTTGACGAAGAAAATATACAATTAAATGTAAAAACTCACCCACATCATAAGCATATAAAAATACAAAGCAAAATAGAACCGTCAGAAGAAACTGATTTGAAAAATGTTTTAGAATTTATTAAAAACAAAATCGTTTTATAATCTAAATTATGTAGAGTAAAAAAATAAATTAGTTGCCAAAAACTCACGATCGTGAGATATTGACAACTAAAATAAAAGCTTATTACTTATTCTCTTTCATTATCGCGCCTTGAGTTGCTGTGGCTTTGCTTTTTTCTTTTTTAGATTCTTTTTGAGTTGCTATTAAATCTTCTACAATCATTTTTTTGTCTGTAATTTCAACAACTTGACCTCTTGAAATAATTAATTCAGCTTCAACTAGTCCTTTAATTAAATTTGAGGATTTTATTTTATATTCTAAAATACTTTGAGAATCAATATCTATTACAAAACTCTCAACTTTGCCAAGTTGGTTATTGCTTTCTGTAAAAACAGGTAAATTAATAATTTGCTTATTTGAAATCTTCATATTATTTATTTGTCATCCCGAGCGGCAGCTAGGGTTGTTAGGAGCCGAGGGATCCCTTAAATGTAGAATAACAAAGTTTAAGGGATTCCTCCATTCCTAAAGTCCTAATAGCCAGTCGGAATGACAGATAATATATTTTATTTTACAACCACAACTTCTTTATTATCACCACCACTTTTTCTAAAAAAATATAATTGCTGGACGCCTGTTAAAAGTGTTGTTACAAACCAATAAAGAGTTAAACCACTTGGTAATGACATTCCTATAAAAACAGTAATTAAGGGCATAAAATACATCATTTGTTTATTCATAATTGCAGTCATATTTTCATCTTTAGCACCTGAAACTTGTGGTTGCCTTTTAGAAATCAACATTTTTGAAACCCAATATTGAGCTCCACCAGCTAATAAAGCTAAAATCAAATTTGGTTTTGATAAATCAACTATTCCAAATGAAATTGCGTTTATTGTTCCTGGGTTAGCTATAAAAGGGTAGAGAATAGCCAAGCTCTGTCCATTGGTCAAGCCCTTTCTAAACACCTGATAAACAGCAATTAAAAATGGAAACTGAATTAATAGAGGCAAACAAGAAGAAAATGGGGAAACCTTTTCTTGTTTATATAAAGCCATTGTTGCTTTTGTCATTTCTTGTGGATTGTCTTTATATTTCTTTTTTAACTCTTCCATTTTAGGTTGCAAATCCTGCAATGCTTTTTGAGCTTTAATGCTTTGCAATGAAAATGGATATAAAATTAGTTTAATCACAATAGTAATAGCTAAAATAGCTAAACCAATATCATGACCAGGAATTACATTATAAAACCAGACTAATAAATTAAAAATTGGTTCATATAAAATTGTATTATAAATTTCTATTATCATAAGTTTATAAATTTTTGGAAATTGTTTCTTGGAAATTGGAAATTACTTAACAGGATCCCAGCCTCCTTTACTAAAAGGATTACATCTAAATATTCTTTTAATAGAAAGCAGTCCACCAATTATTATACCATATTTTTCAACTGCTTGATATGTGTATTCAGAGCAAGTTGGTCTAAATTTACAAACACCAAGTGGTTTAAAATATGATAAAATTCCACCATGATCAGGGGAAATTATTTTTTGGTAAATTTTTATTATTTTTAAAACAAGTTGTTTCATAATTTCTAAATTACAAATTACAATATCTAAAAAATTAAAAATATCTAATGTCTAATTATTTAAAAAATTATTAATTTATAATTTAAACATTTATTGGAAATTAGAAATTGTAATTTAGAAATTAAACAAACCTGCATTGCCAAACAAAACCAACAACTTTCTTTCAATCTCTTGATAACTCAAATCCTTTACAGATTCACGAGTTAAAATCATTATATCAAACCCTTGTTTTAAATTTTCATTGTTTAAACGAATTATTTCTTTAATTTGCCTGCGAATTTTATTACGAACAACAGCTCTTTTATCAACTTTTAAATTAATTATTATACCATAACGATTTTTTTTTAAACTATTTTTCAAAATTTTAAATCCAAGCTCTTTTTTAAAAAAAGAACGGCCTTTTTTAGCCACTTGTTCAAAATCTTTTTGCTTTGATAAACTAACAAACATAAAATTATGCAGACAATTTTTCGCGTCCTTTAGATCTTCTGGATTTTAAAACTCTTTGACCACTTTTAGTGCTCATTCGTTTTAAAAAGCCATGTTTACGACTTCTTTTTCTATTTGATGGTTGATATGTTCTTTTTGGCATAAATAAATTATAATAAAAAAAATATTTTTTGTCAACAAAACAAATTTTACACACTTTTTATTAACAAATTATTAACTTTTTTGCTATTTTAAAGCATTGAATTAATATAAAATAGTTGGTAGAATTAGATTATGACTAATCAACAACTTTGGCAATCAATACTAGGTGAACTAGAAGTCTCTTTAACAAAGGCTAATTTTACAACTTGGTTTAAAAATACTTCAATAATTAGCCAAGAAGATAAAAAAATAACAATAGCTGTTCCAAATGCATTTACAAAAGCTTGGCTAGAAAACAAATATAATAAATTTATTGTTGATGCTTTGAAAAAAATCACAAACAATGAACTAAATGATGTTCTCTACAAAGTTACAACAAACCCTCAAAAAGAAACCCAAGATAATGTTGTTAAAATAAAACAAGCAGCTCAAGAAACAGAAAAAAAAGAAGAAAAAGTTATTGATGAACATGGATTAAACCCTAAATATACATTTGATAATTTTATAGTTGGAAAAAGTAATGAATTAGCTTACGCAGCAGCACAAGCAATTGTTAAAAATCCAGGAAAATCATACAACCCATTATTTATATACAGCGGAGTTGGATTAGGCAAAACTCATCTATTGCAAGCAATTGGACATGCTATTTTAAAAAAGAATCCTGCAAGTAAAATTGAATTTTTAACATCAGAACAATTTACAAATCAATTTATTTATTCCATACGATCTGGAAAAATTAAAGACTTTCAAAATAAATATAGAAAAGTTGATGTTTTAATTGTTGATGATATACAATTTATTTCAGGAAAAGAACAAACACAAGAACAAATGTTTCACACTTTTAATGATTTACACCAAGCAAATAAACAAATTATTTTATCTTCTGACAGAACACCTAAAGCTATTCCTGATTTAGAATCACGACTAGAATCCCGCTTAGAATGGGGAATGATTGTTGATATTTCAGAACCAGATCTTGAAACCAAAATCGCAATTATTCAAAGCAAGCTTTTGGAAAAGAAATTTACTTTAAGCAGAGAAGTTATTGATTATTTGGCAGATTCTGTTAATAATAATATTCGTGAACTAGAGGGTGTTATTAACCGCGTAGTTGCATCATGCCAATTAACAAATAAAAAAGCTGATTTAGAAGAAGTTAAAAACATTATTAAGACAGTTAATTTGCACACCCCACGAAGTTCTTTAACTGCAAAAAAATTAATTAATACAGTTGCAAATTTTTATGATATTAAAAAAGATGATTTAACTGGCAGTTCCAGAAAAAAAGAATTAGTTGTTCCTAGGCAGATTACAATGTATTTAATGCGCGAAGAAATGAGTGCATCATTTCCAAACATAGGCAATGAACTAGGAGGTCGCGATCATACCACTGCAATGCACGCACATTCTAAAATCAAAAAAGAAATAGAAAAAAATGATAAAATTAAAAATGATTTAATTTTAATTAAGCAAAAACTGTTTAATGAGTAGTTAATAAGTTGTTAATTAAAAAGCACTTATTAACACATAAAATATTCTAACAAGTTTATACACATTTAGTTCAAAATTTATTCACTGAATTATGCACACAGCAAAGCATTGTGTGATTAACAATTAAGCTTGTTAGGTTAGTTATCAACTTAATCCACAGGACTTATTATTACTATTATACTAAATTAATTAATTATTATAATAAAACAAACATATGAAATTTACTTGCACTCAAGAAAATTTAATAAAAAGTTTAAATATTGTTTCTAAAATTTCAGGAAAAAATGTTAGCTTGCCTATTTTAAATAATATTCTTGTTGTTGTTGATAATGAGGGTGTGAATTTATCTGCTACGAATTTAGAAATTGGAATTACAACAAAAATGCGAAGCAAAACAGAAGAATATGGAAAAATAACTGTGCCAGCGCGAATTTTGTCTAGTTTTGTTAATTATTTGCCAGAGGAAAAAGTTAGTTTTGAAATGGTTGGTAATGAAATTAAAATTACTTCGGGTAGTTGGAAAACAAAAATAAAAACACAGCCAGCTGAAGATTATCCACTAATACCTGAAGTAGATCAAAAAGAAAGTTTTAGCCTAAAAGCAAATGAATTTAAAAAAGCTTTATCACAAACTGTTTTTGCTGCGGTAAATAATGAGTCAAGACCTGAATTATCTGGTGGTTATTTTAAAATTAGTTCAGAAAATTCAGAATTAATTTTAGTAGCAACAGATAGTTATCGTTTAGCAGAAAAAAAAGTTAAGTTGTCAAAAGATGTAAAAAAAGAATTTAATTTTATTGTTCCAATTAAAACACTGCAAGAATTAATGCGAATATTAAGTGAGGTTTCTGATGATATTGAAGTAAATGTTTTTTATGAAGAAAATCAAATTAAATTTGTTTTAGATGGTATTGAAATAACTTCTAGACTAATTGATGGTGAATATCCTGATTATAAACAAATAATTCCAAGCAATTTACAAACCAAAGTTGTGTTTTCTAAAAATGAAATTGTAAATGCAATTAAAGCTGCTGGATTGTTTGCTAAAACAGGTGTTTATGATGTACTTTTTAGTTTTAAATCTCCAGATAAAATTATAGTTAAATCAACTAATTCTCAGGTTGGTGAAAATGAGGCTCAAATTGCAGCTGAAATAAACGGAAATGATTGTGAAATAGTTTTTAATTATCATTATGTTTTAGAAGGATTATTAAATATTCCACAAGACAAAATACAAATTGATTTAACTTCATCTGAAAATCCAGCTATTTTAAAATCAGCTGGAAGCGAAGATTATTTGTATTTAATAATGCCAATAAGACAATAATTATTTATTATGTCATCCCGAGCAACAACTAGGGTCGTTAGGAGTCGAGGGATCTCTTAAATGTGAAATAACAATATTTAAGAGATTCCTCCATTCCTAAAGTCCTAAAAGCCAGTCGGAATGACACAGATTTATGAATATTAAACAGCACATTCGTGAAGTTCCAGACTGGCCAATTAAAGGTGTGAATTTTAAAGACATAACTACTCTTTTAGAAGATAAAGATATTTTTAAATATTTAATTGATAGATTATGCGAGCCATATTTGAATTTGAAAATAGATAAAATCGTTGGCATTGATGCTCGCGGTTTTTTATTTGCTGGCGCTATGGCTTTAAAATTAGATTGCGGTGTTTCTGTTGTTCGTAAAAAAGGAAAGCTGCCTTATAAAACAAAATCAAAAGATTATGTTTTAGAATACGCAAGCAATACAATAGAAATACATTCAGATACAATAAAATCTGGAGAGAAAATAATTATAGTTGATGATTTAATTGCAACTGGAGGAACAATGTTGGCAACTTGTGAATTAGTTGAAGAGATGGGCGGTGAAATTTTAGGTATCAGCACTATTATAGATTTGCCGTTTTTGGGTGGCAGTGATAAATTAAAAAAATATAATTTTAATTATTTAGTTTCTTATGATTCAGAATAAAATTAAAATTCCTAGAGCAGAAATTGGAGTTTTTGGAGGCTCTGGCTTTTATGATTTAATTGAAAATGCTCAAGAATTTGAAATTAGCACTCCATTTGGAAAAACCTCAGACAAAATTAGTGTGGGTAGTATTAATAAAAGAAGAGTTGCTTTTATTCCAAGACACGGAAAAGAACATAATTTGCCACCACACAAAATACCATATAAAGCTAATTTATGGGCAATGAAAAAGATCGGTGTTAAAAGAATAATTTCTCCTGCAGCAGTTGGTAGTTTAAATCTTTTTATTAAGCCTGGAGATTTTGTTATTTGTGATCAGTTTATAAACTGGACAAAAAATAGACAAGACACATTTTATTCTGGGCAAAACGGCTCCACGCACAGCAATGGAGCCAACATTATTAAAAAATCAAATAAAGTTGCGCATTTTTCAATGGCTGATCCGTATTGTGATGAATTAAGAAAAGTGGTTATAAAAATAAATAAAAAACTAAATTATAATTTTCATGAAAATGGCACAGTTGTGGTTATAGAGGGACCAAGATTTTCCACCAGAGCTGAGTCAAAATTTTTTAGTGACCAAGGATGGGATATTATTAATATGACAGCTTATCCAGAAGTTGCTCTGGCTCGTGAACTGGGCATTTGTTATATTAATATTGGCTTAGTTACAGATTATGATGCAGGATTATTAAATAATAAAAAAGTAAAACCTGTTAATTTAAAACAAGTTATAAAAATATTTAATAATAATAATTTAAAAATAAAAAATTTAATTTTTGAATTAATTAATAATATTCCCAAATATAATAATAAAAAATGTAAGTGTGGGGAATATTTGGAGGAGGCGGTGATATAGTTTGTAAAATATATAAGATTTAAATAGGTATTTAAATACTTATTTCTTGAAGCTGTTCTTTTGAATGGTTTTTTTGACTTTTCGGGGTGGAAATGAGAAAATTAAGGGGTGAAAGTTATTTTTTTAAATATGAAAAATAAATCATCAAATCAAAATTTACGAAAAGCAAATAAGGCTAAAAAAGATGAATTTTATACGCAACTTTCTGATATTGAAAAAGAATTGGGACATTATAAAAAATATTTCAAAAACAAAGTTGTGTTTTGCAATTGCGACGATCCCAGCGTGAGCAATTTTTTCCATTATTTTTCATATAATTTTGAGAATTTAGGTTTAAAAAAATTAATTACTACCTGTTATAAAAATCAGCAGTCAGATTTATTTAGCCAAAATAAATCCGAAAAAGCCATCTATTTAGAATATATTGGCGACAAAAACAGTGACAAAGTTCCCAATCCTGAAGAAATTGGTATTAAACATTTGAAAGGCGACGGCGATTTTAGAAGCGATGAATGTATTGAACTTTTAAAACAAGCTGATATTGTGGTTACCAATCCGCCTTTCTCTTTATTTCGTGAATATGTAGCTCAATTGATGGAATACAATAAAAAGTTTATAATAATCGGTAGCTTGAATGCTATAACATATAAAGAAATTTTTAAATTAATTAAGGAAAATAAAATTTGGCTTGGACATAGTATTCATAGTGGAGACAGAGAATTTGGCGTTCCTAAAGACTACCCACTAACTGCAGCTAGTAGCAGGATTGATGAAAATGGAAATAAATATATTAGAGTAAAAGGTGTTCGTTGGTTCACAAATTTAGATTATAAAGAACGTCATGAAGATTTAATTCTTCATAAAAACTACAAAGGACATGAAAATGAATATCCAAAGTACGATAATTATGATGCTATAAATGTTGATGTAACAAAAGATATCCCTGCTGATTACAAAGGTTTTATGGGTGTGCCAATTACTTTTATGGATAAATATAATCCTGAACAATTTGAAATTTTAGATGGTATTGGTAGATATAGTATGCTAACTGGTCCTACTAGTAAAACAAAAGGAACATACTTAACTAAAATTAACGGTAAACCAAAATATGCTCGTATAATTATAAAAAATAAGAAAGTTAAAAAATTTTAAAAAAGTATGGATAAAAAATGCGGACAACTTACATATAGAAGATTTTTTTTCTATATGTGAAAATATAAATTTTATAAACATCAATTAAGTGGTGGTTATGAATAAAATAAAGTAATTTATTGACATATAGTTAAAACCGATTTTAACTATATGTATAAAAAAACATGAATCCAATAAATTGGCAACAATTTGGTTTAAAAAAGAATCCTTATGATATTGGTCCTTTAATAGAAGGTGGTGATTTGCCTATAAATAAAGCTTTTGTTGGCAGAGATGCAGAGCGTAAATTTTTAGATAGTGTATTTCAATCAAACGAGAGACTTTGTTTAACCATCTGCGGGGATGTTGGTGTGGGAAAAACAAGTTTAGCAAATTTTCATAAATTTATATGTAAATACACAAAAGAGAAAAAATTATTTTCTTTTAGACGTGAAATAGAAGCAAATGATAGTCTGTTAAATAAAAAAAGTTTTCTAATAGAAATAATGGGGTCTATTTTAAGAGAGATAAGGTTGTTGGATGGTGATCTGTTAAAAGAAGATTTGTTTAAAAAAATAACAAGAATTGTTGATATTAGTCAGTCAATCTCAATTTCTGGTGGAATAAATATTCTTGGTACTGGTGGTGAATTTGGCAGAGAAAAAACAATAAATCAACCACTACAGATTTCAGAGACTTTATTAGAAGAATATTTTAATGACTTAGTTAAATTTATAAAAGATCACAAGATTAATAATTTAGATTATTTGGGTTTAGTTATTCATGTTAATAACTTTGATTTAATTCTTGCACGTGAAAATGGAAATGAAATTGCAATAAATTTTTTTGATGAGATTAGAGATATTTTGCAAACACCAGATGTATATTTTTTATTTTTAGGTCCTAGAAATTTCTTTAAAGATATTATTAGCATAAGAAAAAGAGTAAAAAGTATTTTTTATCAAACACCTTTAATTTTAAATCCATTGAACAAAACAGACATAATAAAAGCTTTTGGAGAAAGAATGGAAATATTAAAATCAGAAGGTGTTTCAAAATATATAAAACCGATCAATGATGAAGTGGTGTATAAAATATATGATTTATACGGAGGGGATGTTAGATCTATCATGGCTAGTCTGGTCGATATTTTAGGGCAATACGCAGAAAAATTAACACAGCCTTTGTCATTAAGTGAGGCGATGTTGTTATTGGGTAGAGAAAGATGGGAAAAAATAGAAAGTGTTATTAAGTTAACAAATGAACAAAAAGAAATACTTAAATATTTGGCGAGTGCAAATAAATATATTAGTCAAAAAGAAATTGTAAAAATGTTTGACAAACAACAATCTAATGTTTCCGGATATTATTTTAAACCATTAAGAGATTATGGTATTATTGAAGAAAAAGAAAAAGTTGGTAAAACACCATATTATGGGTTAACCCTAGATTATGAACCTATAAAATGGTTAATTGATTCACAAAAAAAACTTAATAAAGAAATAGAAAAAGAATCAGTACAGTTAAGTTTATGTTGAATATATAAATAATCTCATGGCAAAAGTAATGCACAAAAATAAAGAAGAATCAGAAAAAGCAAAGGAGCATGTGCCATATTGGGCATAAATTTGATATGATAGGTATGTGATAAAAAGTTAAATTATTAGAATTTTGCTTATTTAAGCCCCTAAACAATGTGATAAGGATGTGATATACACAATATCAAACCAAAATAAACCAACCAAATCATAATTCATTTTAATTAAAAAATATGAACAAAAATAAAAACATTGAAAATAATTTAGCTTTTATTGATGGACAAAATTTATATATGGGAACAAGATCAGAACAACCTGCATGGGTAGTTGATTTAGTTGGATTTAGAGTTTATTTATCACAAAAATATAAAATACAAAGAGCTTATTATTTTCTTGGTTTTGTGAATGAAAAATATCAAGATTTATATGATAGTATTCAAGAGGCAGGTTTTATTCTCAAGTTTCGTGAACATAATTCTGCAATGCTTGGCAAGAAAAAAGGTAATGTTGATTCTGATATTATTTTTAATATAATGAAAAAACTATATAAAAAAGAATTATTTAATAAAATAGTTCTTGTGACCGGGGATGGAGACTATAAAATGTTAGTGGATTTTTTAATTGAAGAAGACAAGTTTGAAAAAATACTTTTTCCTAATAAACAATTTGCTTCTTCATTGTATAAAGAATTGCCCAATAAATATTATGATTACCTTAATAATATTAAGTCTAAAATAAAAAAGGGTCCCCTTAGGTAATTAACCGTCTGGATTCCCTTTGTCTTAATGATTTAAGTATAGCAAAAAATAAAAATGTTGTCAATATGTTTCTTTTTAGCTAAAATTAGATAAATTTTTATATAGTTATCCACAATATTAAATTAAAAATACAAATTTATGAAAATTGAACTTAAAGAAATCGCAATTAAAGAAGTTGCAAACAAATATAAAAACAGCGAAGAAGAAGGTGTGGTTAGTTATGGTGGAAAATTAAATATCCGTCCAAAATATCAAAGAGAATTTATCTATAAAGACGACAAAAGAAATGCTGTAATTGAAACTATTAAAAAAGATTTTCCGCTGAATGTGATGTATTGGGTTAAAAATGAAGATGGTTCGTTTGAAGTAATGGACGGACAGCAAAGAACTATAAGTTTTTGCGAATATATAGATGGAAAATTTTCATTAGATAGTTTATATTTTCACAATCTTACAGATGTGGACAAAGAGCAAATTTTAAATTACAAATTGATGATTTATTTTTGCGAAGGAAATGATAAAGAAAAATTGGATTGGTTTAAAATTATAAATATCGCTGGTGAAAGATTAACTGACCAAGAATTAAGAAACGCCATTTATACAGGACCTTGGTTGACTGACGCAAAAAGACATTTTAGCAAAACAGGATGTCCTGCTTATGGTATAGCAAGTGATTATTTGAAAGGTGTAGCAATTCGTCAGGAATATTTAGAAACAGTAATTGATTGGATTAGCAATGGAGAAATTGAGGAGTATATGGCAGAACACCAACACAAATCAAACGCTAATGAATTATGGTTATATTTTCAAAGTGTTATAAATTGGATAAAAGCTGTTTTTCCAAATTATCGCAAAGAAATGAAAGGTGTTTCTTTTGGAACTCTTTATAATGAATTTAAAGATAAAGAATTTAATGCAAAAAAATTGGAAAAAGAAATAAGTAAATTCATGCAAGATGAAGATGTGACAAAAAAATCTGGAATTTATCCGTATGTTTTAACTAGACAAGAAAAATTTCTAAATATTCGTGCTTTTACAGATAAGCAAAAAAGAGAAGCATATGAAAGACAAAAAGGTAAATGTAAAAAATGCAAGAAACTTTTTGAAATTGAGGAGATGGATGCTGATCATATAAAACTTTGGAGTGAGGGCGGAAAAACCATAGCTCAGAATTGTCAGATGTTATGTAAAGATGACCATAGAGAAAAATCTGGGAAATAAAAGAATTAAAAAATAAATGATTAAATTATTTTTAATTATAATTAAATGCTATAATTGAGATATAATAATTAACAAAAAATAAATATACCTATTTCCAAAAAATATGGCTAGACGAGAATTAAAAAACAAAAATGTACGAAAATTGTCACGGATTGGCAACCACAGCATTGGCTTAACTTTGCCCATTGAAATTGTAAAAAAATTAAAATGGAAAGAAAAGCAAAAAGTTGTGGTTGATTTAAGAGGCAAGACTATTACGATTAAGGATTGGGAAAAATAAAACACCCCCGAGCAGGAGGAGGTATTGAAATAATTTCTAAATTATAATTTCTAATTTCTAAATATTTTATTTTTCTTCAGCTTTAACTTGTTCCCAAATTTTTTTACTTATTTCTTTCATTAGTTTTTTATCATTTTTAAGAAAAGTTTTTGCAGCTTCGCGTCCAGCAGCTAATTTTTCATCATTATAGAAAAAAGTAGTGGCTTGTTTTTTTATAAGCCCATATTTCATTCCTAAATCTAAAATATCACCTGATAATGAAATCCCTTCATTATACATAATATCAAATTCAGCTGCTTTAAATGGAGCAGCTATTTTATTTTTTACAATTTTTGTTTTAACGCGATTTCCAACTGTATTGTCACCCATTTTAATTTGAGCTGCGCGTTTAAGTTCAATGCGGACAGAAGAATAAAATTTTAAAGCCATTCCACCAGTTGTTGTTTCTGGGTTACCAAAAAATACACCAATTCTTTGTCTGGTTTGATTTAGAAAAATTACACAAGTTTTTGTTTTAGCAACAAAAGCAGTTAATTTGCGCAAAGCTTGGCTCATTAAGCGAGCTTGTAAAGCAACATGGCGATCACCCATTTCCCCTTCAATTTCAGCTTTAGGAGTTAAAGCTGCAACTGAATCAATTACCACAACATCAACGCTATTAGAACGAACTAAAGTTTCTACAATTTCTAAAGCTTGTTCACCTGAATCTGGCTGAGAAACCAATAGATTATTAATATTTACTCCGATTTTTTTAGCATATTCTGGATCTAAAGCATGCTCAGCGTCAACAAAAGCCGCAACTCCGCCTTTTTTTTGAACTTCAGCTACAATGTGTTGAGCTAAAGTTGTTTTACCAGAGCTTTCAGCTCCGTAAATTTCAATAACGCGACCTCGTGGAACACCGCCAGCGCCTAATGCAATATCTATTGACAGGCATCCTGTTGGAACTGTTTCAACTTGCATTGTTTTGGCTTCGCCAAACTTCATTATGGCTCCTTCGCCAAATTTTTCTTTTATTTCATTTACAGCTTG
>CAZAVD010000021.1:0-12692 GCA_964488715.1 uncultured Gammaproteobacteria bacterium
CAAACTTCATTATGGCTCCTTCGCCAAATTTTTCTTTTATTTCATTTACAGCTTGTTCAGTTGCTGTTTGCTTAGTTTCTTTTCGAGTTTGTTCTTGTTGTTTGTTGTCAGTCATATGTTCTTTTGTCATCCCGAGCGGCAACTATGGTCGCTAGGAGCCGAGGGATCTCTTAATTGTGGAATAACAAAGTTTAAGGGATTCCTCCACTTCGTTCGCTTCCCTAAAATTCCCTAAACGCTCACTTCGGTCGGAATGACACAAATAATTTAATTTCTATCTTAACTTTAATTCATCCATGATTTTCTGTCAAAGATTATTTTTCTCTCAATAACTTTAGTCTTGGAATATTTTTTTTTGCCTGTAATTTGGATTAAATTTAAACCTGGCAAAAGATCAATTGTGTGATTAAAATTATTATTTTTATCTGGAAAAATTTCTTGATTATTAATTTTAATTCTAACTTCTTTTTCTGTTTTTCCTATAAAAGTGATTGAGCTTTCTGAAATAGTTAAATTTTGTGTTGGATAAGTTAAAATAATTTCTGGCGCACGAGCAATTTGCCCAACTTGTTGGATAATATAAGTCACAACAATTAGACTAATTAATATTGATAAAAAGATTTTAATAAATTTTGGTATGTTGCGAAAATCTTTTTGAAAAGTTTTTTTTCTAAATTCAGTTTGAGGTTTTTTTGGAAAATGAATTTCAGAATAACTAATTTTAAATGGCTGTGTTTTGGATTGTAAAAAATCGTGATATTTTTTTAAAAAATTTTTTGTATAAATTTCACCTGGCAGTTTATTCCATTCTTCTTTTTCTATTAATTCTAAATATTTGGCATTAAGATTAATATGTTTTGCAATCATTTTTAAAGAAAGCCCGGTCTGTGAACGGGCATTTTTTAATATTTCTCCAATAGAGTTTTGTTTGGTTATTTTTTTTATTTTAAATTTCATCATCTTCGTGTTCTTTTAGTTCGTTGTGGGCTTGTTCTAATTTGTTTAATTCTTGATCTTGTTCTAAGTCTTCTGCATCTTCTTCTGACTTAATTAAAACTTCTCTAGGTTTGGATCCCTCTGCTGGGCCAACAACTCCTTGTTCTTGCAATAAGTCTAATAATCGCGCTGCTCTTGAATAGCCAATTCTTAGTCGTCGTTGTAAATATGATGATGATGCTTTGCCAGCGCTAATTACAATTTCTTTTGCTTCTGGTAATAAATCATCATCATCATTTCCAAAACCAAAACTTAAATTAACACCTTGAGGAGCGCTAACTGAAGAAACTTTTTCAGTTACTTCTTCAATGTAATCTGGCTCACCTTTTTGTTTTAAATAATTAACAACTTTATCAATTTCAGGATCAGCTAAAAACGCGCCTTGAATGCGAACTGGTTTTGATAAGTCTGCGGAAATAAAAAGCATATCACCGCGACCAAGTAATTTTTCAGCTCCAGAAAAATCAAGAATTGTTCGCGAGTCTTGAGATGCTGCAACTGAAAATGCAATGCGAGAAGTAATGTTTGCTTTAATTAATCCAGTAATTACATTAACTGATGGTCGTTGAGTTGCCAGAATTAAGTGTATTCCAACAGCGCGGGCTTTTTGAGCTAAACGAATTACAGCTTGCTCAATTTCAGCTGCAGCAGTTGTCATTAAATCTGCAAGCTCATCAACTACAATTATTAAATATGGCATTTTTTCTTTAGGTTTTGACGCGTTGTAAGCAGAAATATTTCTTTTGTTTGTTTTTGATAAAGTATTAAATCTGCGCTCCATTTCTACTACTGCCCATCGCAGGGCATTAACAGTTTTTTTAACATCAGTGATAACTGGACAAATTAAATGTGGAATATTATTATATTGTGTCATTTCAACTTGTTTTGGGTCAACCATAATAAATTTTATTTCATCAGGTTGGTTTTGATAAAAAAGAGAAACAATAATTGAATTTAAACAAACAGTTTTACCAGATCCAGTTGCACCAGCCACAAGTAAATGTGGCATTTTTTCTAAATTGGCTAATCGCGCATTGCCAGCAACATCTTTGCCAAGAGTAACCATTAAGTTTGATTTGCGTTGTTTGAATTTTTCTGAAGATAAAATTTCTTTTAAAGTTACAATAGCAATTTTTTGATTAGGAACTTCAATACCGATTAGTGATTTTCCTGGAATTGGAGCTTCAATTCGGATTGGATGAGCAGCCAAAGCAAGCGCTAAATCATTGTTAAGTGTTGTGATTTGTGAAACTTTAACTCCTGAAGCTGGCTTAAAAGCGTATTGAGTTACGGTTGGACCAACTGAAACTTCAGCCATATCAACATCAATGCCAAAATGTTTTAAAGTTTTTCTAATAATCTCTTGATTGCTTCTAATGTCTCCAGCAGATGGCTTTCCTGGTTTTCCATTTAGTAGATCTAAAGGAATATCAATAAGCGGATAAGACTTAGTAGCTTTTTGTTTTGTTTTTTCTTCTGAGTCTTCAAAATTATCTATTTCATTGTTGTCATGATCTTCTGAATCATCTGTTTCAATTTCTTTTTGCTCAAAGCCAACATCATCAGTTTCTTCATAATCATAATTTTCATTTTGTGATTTTTTAAATAAATTAAAATTTGGTAAGTGAATTTTTTCCCAGATTTCTGAAAAAGATGATTCAAAAAATAATAAAATAGAAATTAATAATAAAGCAAATAAAATTATTAAAGCTCCCCAAAAGCCAGCAATATTTTCCAATGGCATTGCAACTAAATATCCCAGAATTCCGCCACCTTCGCCTTGTTTTGCCATATTAAAATCTTGAACACGAACAAATAAATGTAATAAACCTGAAAAAGTTAATTCAAAAATTAATAAACCAGTCCATTTTGTGGCACTAATTTCTAATTTTTCAATATTAATAATTAAATATCCAATTAAAATCATCACAAATGGCCATATCCACCAACCAAAACCAAAAATCATTTGCCAGAAGTTATTAATTGAATTGCCAAATGTTCCTGCAAGATCAAACATTGCTAAAATATTAATAAAAGCAATTGCAAAAATTAGTACAACAAAAATGTCTTGTTTAACATGAGATGCAAGTTGTAGTTTTGGTACTGTAAATCGTCTTTTTCTTCTTGGCATATAATTTGTATTTTAATTTTAGCACTTTGGGTTTTGCTTGACAAGAAATTGCACTCGTCCATGCTACACTTCACACCAAGGAGTGCAATTGCTTGCTTAAAAACCATAAATATTATAAAATTAAAATATGAATAAACAAGAAATAATTAAAAAAGTTAAGCCAATATTTGAAAGCAATTCAGCAATTAAACTGGCGTATCTTTTTGGTTCTCAAGCAAATGGAAATACTGGACCAATGAGTGATTATGATTTTGCGGTTTATTTAGATGAAAAAGATAAAAATAAAATGTTTGAAATTAAATTAGAATTAATGGGAAAGTTAAGTTTAGTTTTAAAATCTGATAATATTGATGTTGTAGTTTTAAATCTAACAGAATCTCCAGAATTAAAATATGATATTATTAAAAATGGAATTTTAATTTTAGAAAAAGAACCATATAAAGTAATTGTTGAACCCAAAATTTTAAATAAATATTTTGATTTTAGACAAATAATGTCTAAATTTGATTTAGCGACTGCATAAAAATATGACAGATACTTATGTTATTAAAAATAAAATTAGTTCAGTAAGAAAATATTTAAACAGACTTGAAAAATATAAAAAGTATTCTCAAAAAGAAATTGAGGATAATATTGATATTCAAGGCGCAGTTGAAAGATTTTTGCAATTAACTGTTCAGGCTACGATAGATTTGGCTGAAGCTGTGATCTCAGCCAAAAGTTTAAGAAAACCATCAACTCTTAGTGAGAGTTTTCATGTATTAAATGAAGAAAATATAATTGAAAATAAATTAACTGAAGAACTTATTAAAATGACTGGTTTTAGAAATATTATAGTGCATGATTATGAAGATATTGATTATGAAATTGTGTATAATATTTTACATAATAAATTAAGTGATGTTGAGAGATTTATAGATATTATTGAGAAGGTGTGAGTGTGAAATTTTATTTAAGCCTTATAAAATTGGGGCTTTTTTATTTGGCAAGTGCCAAGTAAGTATGTCGTAATTACGGCGTAATTACGGCGTAATTACGCGAGTAAAACTCTGTTTCAAACTTTTAGGGCTGTTAAGAGTTTGAATTTTTTTAAAGAGTTAAAAGATTTATATATAATGGATCCCTGCCTCCGCAGGGATGACAGAAAAAAAGTTCCGAACAGTCTCTGACTACACTTCGTTCCGTCAGAGCCAAGTTCTGAACAGAGTTTTAAAAAGTTTTGAATAAAGCTTGCAAAAAAAATGAAAGTTTGATAGTATAGATATTAGATATGAAACCAAAGAAACAACACACTAAATCAAGAAGTAGAAAAAGACGATCTGTGATTAAACTAAAATCTCCTAGAGTTTCAGTTTGTTCAAAATGCAAGCATCCGGTTAAACCACATACTGCATGTGATTTTTGCGGAATGTATAAAGACAAAGAAGTGTTAAAAATTAAATTAAATAAAAAAGAAAAAAAGAAAAGACAAGAAGAGGAAAAAGAATCTAAAAAGAAAAAGTAATTGAGTTAGGAGTTATTAAGGGAATTTATTTAAAAATAATCCCTCAATTACTTAATTACTCAATTGCTATCATTTATGTCAAATAGACACCTTTCACGAACAATAGCAATGCAAACACTTTATGAGTGGGATTTTAATCATCGCTCACAAAAACTGCAAGAGTTAATTGAAAGAAATATAAAAGAAAATATGTCAAGTGAAGAAGATTTAGAATTTATTGATAAATTGGTTAGAGGTGTTGCTAAAAATTTAAATAAATTAGATGAAAAAATACAAAAATATGCTCCTGAATGGCCAATTGATAAAATTACTATTGTTGATAGAAATGTTTTAAGATTGGGTTTGTATGAAATGATGCATACAAAAGAAGTTCCTGCTAAAGTAATAATTAATGAAGCCATTGAAATGGCAAAAGCTTTTGGAGGAAGCTCATCTGGGAAATTTATTAATGGAGTATTGGGGGCAGTTTTAAATGACACAAATAATTAAATAATTTTCTGATCACCAGACACACAGGCCTAATAGAAGGTTTGCAGTTTGCTGATCAGAATGAAAAGGAATTTTATGAAAAATAAAGTTGAGAATTTTTCTGCTGAAATAGGTGGAAAAGAATTAAAGTTTGAAGTTAACAGATTTGCTGGTCAAACAAATGGAGCTTGCACGCTTCAATATGGTGATACTGTTGTATTGGCCACAGCGTGCATGTCAAAAAATATTAGAGAAGGTATTGAGTTTTTTCCTTTGCTAGTTGATTATGATGAAAAATTGTATGCTGCTGGAAAAATTAAAGGTTCGCGATTTATTAAACGAGAAGGAAAACCATCTGATGAGGCGTTTTTATCAGGACGATTAGTGGATAGATCCATTCGTCCTTTTTTTAATGAAGAAATTCGTAATGACATTCAAACTGTTATGACAATTCTTTCGTTTGATGGGGAAAATGATTCAGATATAATTGGATTAAATGCCGCATCTTGTGCTTTGGCTATTTCAGATATTCCGTGGAATGGCCCAGTTGCTGCTGTTAGAGTTGGACGAATTGAATCGTCAACGGAAATCGGTAAATTTGAATGGGTTTTAAACCCAACATATGAAGTGCGACAAAAATCAGATCTAGATTTAGTTGTTGTTGGAACTGAAAAAAGCGTTGCTATGCTTGAAGTTGGAGCTAAAGAAGTTTCAGAGCAAGTTGTTGAAGAAGCAATTGAATTTGGTATGAAACATAATAGAAAAATCATTAAATTAATTAATGAAGTTGCTGAAAAAGTTGGTAAAGAGAAAATTTTAAACACTCAAGACAAAAAAGAATTAGATTTGGAAATAGAAAATAAAATTAAATTAATAGTTGAAGAAAAAATACAAGATATTTTTTCAACTTCATCTAAAGAAGAATACCAGAGTAAAATTGATGAATTATATAATGAAGTTAATGAAATTTTAAAAGAAGACAATGATGTTTCTAAAGATGAACGGTCTAAAGGCTTGGCAATAATTGAAAAAATGCTTAAACAGCAAACGCAAAAATTAGTTTTAGAAAAAGAAAAACGAATTGATGGAAGAAAACTGGACGAAGTTAGAGATTTGTCAGTTGAGGTTGGAATTTTACCACGCACACATGGATCTGGACTGTTTTCTCGCGGTGAAACTCAAGCATTGTCTGTTGTTACTTTGGGTCCGCCTTCAGATGAATTGATTTTGGATACAATGGAAGAGTCTGGTAAAAAAAGATATATGCATCATTATAATTTCCCTAAATTTTCTGTTGGTGAAGTTGGCCCAATGCGCGGACCTGGTCGCAGAGATATTGGGCATGGCGCATTAGCTGAAAAGGCTTTGATTCCTGTTTTGCCAAAAAAAGAAGATTTTCCATATACTATTCGCGTGGTTTCAGAAATTTTATCTTCTAATGGATCATCATCTCAAGCTTCAGTTTGCGGTTCATCTTTATCTTTAATGGATGCAGGTGTTCCAATTACAAAACCAGTTGCAGGAATTGCAATGGGTGTAATTGTTGATGAAGAAAATTCTGATAATTATAAAATTTTAACTGATATTCAAGGTGTTGAAGATCATTCTGGTGGTATGGATTTTAAAGTAGCTGGAACAAAAGATGGAATTACAGCTGTGCAATTAGACATTAAAATTGATGGATTAGGAAAAGAATTAATTTCTAAAACTTTAGAAAAAGCTAAACAAGCTAGGTTGCATATTTTAGATAAAATGAATAAAACAATATCAGAGCCACGAAAAGAAATGTCTCCTTACGCGCCAAGAATTCATACAATGCAAATTAATCCAGAAAAGATTAGGGATGTAATTGGTCCTGGCGGTAAAGTAATTAATGAAATAATTGATATTACTGGAGTTGCTATTGATATTGAAGATTCTGGTTTAGTATATATTACTGCTCCAACCCCAGAAGGCGCAGAAAAAGCAATTAAATGGATTGAAAATTTAACCAAAGAAGTTGAAGTTGGGGAAATTTATAAAGGCAAAGTTACGCGCTTAATGGATTTTGGTGCGTTTGTAGAAGTTTTACCTGGTCAAGAAGGTTTAGTTCATATTTCAGAAATGGCGCCATTTAGAGTTGATAAAGTTACTGATGTTGTTAAAGAAGGCGATGCTGTGCCTGCTAAAGTTAAAGAAATTGATGCGCAAAATAGAATTAATTTAACTTTTATTGGAACAGATTTTGATTTTTCAAAAATTAAAAGATCTGCTAATGGCGGAAATGATTTTAGTCCTAGAAATAATTTTAATGGTCCAAGAGATAAATTTCGGAAGCCAGCAAGAGGGAGGTAGGGATTAGGGAATAAGGAATAAGGAATAGGGAATATTTTATTAAAATAAAAAGGCGACTCATTGGGTCGCCTTTTTGGATTGAAAATTATTTTTCTAAAAAGTAAGTTATTCCCTCACTGAGATTGTCAATTTTTTGGTTTTCCTTATAACCTGCAACCTCTAATGCTAATTTCATTCCACAGAAGATTCTTTCAGCTTCTGATTGATTGTTTGTGTCTATAACTTCTTTTTCTCCATTTCTTTTTTCACAACTAACTAGCCAGCGTGTTGTTGCAAAATGAAAGCTTAAAATAATTTTGTCCATTTTTTTCTCCTTGTTGAGTAAATTTTAATGAACTTATTAGTTAGTTTTAGTTTACAGGAAAATGATTTTTTGTCAAGAATTGGGAAATGGTATAGTATTAAATTATGATATTTATTTTTGGACCAGACACATTTCGTTCGCGCGAAAAAGTAAAAGAATTAGTAGCTGAATATTCAGAACAAAGTTTTGAGTTGCAGAAAATTGATGCAGAGAAAATTAAAATAGGAGAATTAATTAGTAAATTTAATGCTGTGTCATTGTTGTCTCCAAAAAGAATTTTAGTGATTGAGAATTTGAGTCAAAATTCGGGGCAGAAAGAGTTTGTTGAATGGTTAAAGGAAAAAAATATTAACCACCCCTTAGTCCCCCCTTCACCCCGCCGTTCGCGAACAGCGGGGCAAGAAAGGGGGAGAGACCCTAATGATATTATAATTTTTTATGAAGAAAAGGTTGATAAAAAAACTAGTTTGTATAAATTTTTATTTAAAAATTCAGACAAGTTTGAGTTTGGCGAGTTAAATAATAATGAATTAAAAAAATGGGCACAAGAATATATTAAAAAAAATAACGCTAAAATTGAACTAATTGCTTTAGAAGAATTATTAATGCAAGCCAAGCCAAATCTATGGCAATTAAGTTCTGAATTAGATAAGTTGTTGGCATATAATAAAAATATTACATTAGAAAATGTGCAAAAATTAACTTCAGCAAATTTTGATGATAATATTTTTAATTTAACTGATGCAATTGGTATTAATGACAAAGCTACATCTTTGGAATTAATTAATAAACAATTAGAATCTGGAGTTCAGCCACTTTATTTGCTTTCAATGATTATACGGCAGTTTAGAATTTTATTACAAATTAAAGAAGCTGTTCAAAATCAAAGTTATCCAAATTTTAGTTTAATTGCAAAAGAAATTGGTTTACATCCGTTTGTAGTTCAAAAGTCAATTTCACAAACTAATAAATATAGTTTTAAAGAAATAGAAAGCAAATTGCTGAATTTACAAAATATTGATTTGCAATTAAAATCATCAAAAATTTCAGCAGAAGTTTTGTTTGCAAGGTTTGTGGTGGGTTGATTTAAAAAAATTATGACTATTTATTTAAAAAAATTTGGCACTACTTTATTGGGTAGAGATTTTGCCAGGGAAGCAATCGCTAGTCTTTTACCGACCTTGAAAAAAGTAAAAGATAATGAGAAAGTAGAGATTGATTTTGAAGGAGTAAGTGTTTTTACACCTGGCTGGGGCCATGAAGTTTTGAGTTTTTTAATTGACAAATTTGGAAACAGAGTGATTTTAAAAAATACTACAAATCCATCGGTCAAACCCGTCCTTGATTTTTTAGAAGATATTCATAAAATAAAATTTAATATAGTTTGGGATAATTTGGCTTGACGATTTTAATTTAAAGGTTTAAAATTTAATTAAGATAAATTAATAATTAATTTAAAAAAATATGGATATTTTACTTTATGTTATTTTAGGCATAATTGCAGTTGCGGTTTTATGGATTATTGGAGTTTACAATGGTTTAGTAAAACTTAATAATCGCGCAAAAGAAGCATGGTCAGATATTGATGTGCAATTAAAACGCCGTCATGATTTAATCCCAAACTTAGTGGAAACAGTTAAAGGTTATGCTGTTCATGAACGCGAACTTTTTGAAAAAGTTACTCAAGCGCGCGCATCTGCAGTAAATGCTGGTTCACCAAATGAAAAAGCTGAAGCTGAAAACATTTTGTCTGGAACATTAAAAACCTTGTTTGCGGTTTCAGAAAATTATCCTGATTTAAAAGCTTCTGAAAATTTTGCAAAATTGCAAGATGAGTTATCAGATACTGAAAACAAAATTCAGGCATCACGACGATTTTATAATGGCAATGCAAGAGATTTTAATATTAAAATTGAAGTTTTTCCTAATAATATTATTGCTGGGAAATTGAAATTTAAAAAATATGAATTTTTTGAGGTTGAGAATAAAGAGGAAAAAGAAAATGTTGAAGTTAAGTTTTGATTTTTTTCTTATGTCATCCTGAGCGACTTTTAGGATTTTAGGAGCCGAAGGATCTCTTGGATTTTGAAAACCCAAATAATTTTAAGTTAACACAAAACCAAAAAAACAAACTTTTAAAACACATAAATTTTTTCCTGCGAAAAATTTATTCTTGAAAAGCCAAAATCCTCCGATAAAATCGGAGACCAAGCGATTTTATCTTTTCAAAGGTTTTAAAAATTTGTTTTTTTGGTTTTGTTTTTTGCTACTGAATTAATTCAATAGCAAAAATAAATAGCCCCAAGTGTTTTGGGGCTTTTGTTGATTGATATAAAATTTTTATTTCATTTCAGAACAGAAATTTTTCCAATCATCTTGTTCAAAGCGAGATAATTGATTTATGTGAATAGTTCCTCCTTCCAATGTTTTAATGTGTTTGGTTTTGAAGTTTACGGCGCATGCTGTCATTGATTTGACTCCTCCGCTACCATTATTGTTTTTAACATTAATTGTTTCATTAGCAATGCTTGTAAAACCCGGAGATAAATTCATGGTATTTTCCTTTTTTAAGGTAAGATTTTTGCCAGATTAGTTAGAAGTTTTTTGAAGAAGCTTGTCAAGGATATTTAAGTCGCATTTTATTCCTCCGATTTTGAGTTTTGAAAAATTTTAAATTAAAAAAAGCAATAAATGCTTTATTTAGTATATATATAAAATTTATTTATGTCAAGTTGAAAACCTCACTCCAACCCCTCTCCTAGTCAGGAGAGGGGAATTATTTTTATTCAAAATGAATGCTGGTTTCAAAGTCTGTTAATTTGTTTTTTATATTTAAATTATTTTTTAATTCTGGATCTGAATTTAAAATCTTATCTACCCAAGGTTTTGTTGATTTAATAATTGGCCAGTCCATTAAAGTGGCGATTTTAAGCATATCATTATAACCAGATTGCTTAATGCCATAAACTTCTCCAGGTCCTCTAAATTCTAAATCTTTTTCAGCTAATTCAAAACCATTTTTAGATTCAACAACTGCATGCAATCTTTTAAAAACTTGTTCATTGTCAGATTCAGTAAACAAAAAACAATATGATTGGTGTTCTGCTCTACCAACTCTACCGCGAAGTTGATGTAATTGTGCTAAACCAAATCTTTCAGCTGACTCAATCATTATGATTGTTGCATTTGGAACATCAATGCCAACTTCAATTACAGTTGTTGAAACTAAAATTTTGGTTTTATTATTAACAAAATTTTGCATTATTTTTTCTTTTTCATCTGATTTTAATTTTCCATGTAATAATTCAATCTTGATTTTTGGAAAGATTTTTTTGTCCAGTTTTTCAAATTCTTCTTTAACGGCTTTGGAGCCTAATTTGTCAGATGGATCAATTAAAGGGCAAACTACAAAAATTTGTTTGTCTTTTGCTATTTCAGACTTAATAAATTCATAAGTTTTAGCACGATTTTCCATATTAATTATTTTTGTAATAATTGGTTTTCTATTTTTTGGCATTTCATTAATAACTGATAAATCCAATTCGCCGTATAGGGTAAGAGCCAAAGATCTTGGGATTGGAGTCGCTGTCATTGAAAGTAAATGTGGTTGTGAATTTTTTTCTGATTTTTGTTTTAACATTTTTCTTTGTCCAACTCCAAAACGATGTTGCTCATCTATAATCACAAAAGCCAAATTTTTAAATTCAATTTTATTTTGTATTAACGCATGAGTGCCGATTACAAAATCTATTTCTTGGTTTTTAATTTTTTTAATTAAATCTGTTTTTTTGATATTTTTTTTTGAATTAATTTTGCTTTCACTGCGAGTTAGTAATGCAATATTAAAATCATAATCTTTAAAAATTTCACAAAAAGAATTAAAATGCTGATGAGCTAAAATTTCTGTTGGCGCCATATAAGCAACCTGAAATTTGTTTAATAATGTGTTTAAAATTGCCAAGGCAGCTGTAATAGTTTTTCCAGATCCAACATCACCTTCAAGTAAGCGATTCATTGGTTGGTTTTTTTCTAAATCTTGAATTATTTCCCAAGCTGATTTTTTTTGAGCTTGTGTCATTTTAAATGGCAAGTTATTAACAAAATTTTTAGTTTGTTTTTCTTTAAAATTAATAACAAAAGATTTAAATTTTAATAATTCTTTTTTAATTATACCTGCACGCATTTGAAGCAAGAATATTTCATCAAATTTTAATCTGCGCTTAGCATGCTTTAAATTTTCTTTATTAATTGGAAAATGGATTTGATGAACAGCTTGAGAAAGTGGCAGTAATTTTTCTTTTTCAATGATTTCTTTAGGCAGCCATTCAGAAATTTGTTGCGCGCATACTAAAATGGTTTTTAAAATAAATCGGATTTGTTTTTGGCTAAGTTTTTCAGTTGATGAATAAACAGGAACAAGTCTATTTGTATGCATCGTAGCTTTGTCATATTTTCCTATTTTTTCAAAATTAGGATTATGAAATTCTAAGCCAGCATCAGTTAAAATTGGCTTGCCTGAAATATAGATTTCATCTCCATGAGACAACATTTTAATTATAAATCTTTGATTAAACCAAATAATTTTTAATTTACCTGTTTCATCAGCTACTACGCTTTCAGTTAGCATCATTCTTTTGCGAAATGAACGGCGAGATTCAATTAATTCAATTTTAACTTGTATTGTTGATAAAACTCCGGGTTGCAAGTCTTTGATTTTAAGCAAATTTGAATAGTCATCGTATCGGTAAGGATAATAAAAAAGCAGGTCTTGGATAGTTTCCAAACCTAGTTTTTTAAATTTAGGCGCAAGTTTTTCTGCGATTTTATTTATGGATTTTATTGGGGTTTTTAGATTTCGCATATTATTTAAAAATCAAGATAGTTATTTTAAAACATTTCTTTGTCATCCCGAGCGACAACTAGGGTCGTTAGGAGCCGAGGGATCCCTTAAATGT
>CAZAVD010000022.1:0-12211 GCA_964488715.1 uncultured Gammaproteobacteria bacterium
AGGTATTTTTTGTTTTAAATTAAATGGAGAAGAGAATTAAATTTAACTGGTCAAACCAAATTTGACCAGTTTTTTATGTCGTACTTACGCCGTACTTACGACGTAATTACGTCGTAAGTACATGGCAAAAAGAATTAAAAACTGCTAGAATAATATTATATTATGCAACACAAAAAACAAATTAAAAAATCTAACACATCTTTAATTGCAACTTTTTTTGTTTTAGTAGTTTTTGGATTAATTATTTTAGCTTCAGTTTCATCTGTTGTTGGCTTTACGAATTTTGGAAATAATTATTACTATTTTAAACATCAATTTTTATTTGGACTGCTTCCAGGATTATTTTTATTTTTTCTTTGCTCAAAAATTCCATACAAATTCTGGCAAAAAAATGCTAAATGGTTTTTGCTCGCAAGTATAGCTTTTTTATTTTTAGTTTTTGTGCCAAAAATCGGTGTTGAATATAATAATGCAAAATCATGGATTAACTTAAGTTTTGCCACTATCCAACCAGCTGAAATTATGAAATTGGCCTTAATAATTTATTTAGCTGCTTGGTTTGCTAAATCAAAAGAACATATTAAAAGCTTTTCACATGGTTTAATTCCTTTTTTAATTTTATTAGGAGTTGTTGCTGGGTTAGTTGCGCTTCAGCCAGACATTGGGACAATGTCAATTATTGTTATAATCGCTGTTGGAATATATTTTACAGCAGGTGCTAAATGGTCGCATTTAATTAGCTTATTTTTATTTAGCGCAGGAATTTTTACCTTATTAATTAAACTTGCGCCTTATAGATTAAATCGTATTATTGCTTTTTTAAATCCAACAATTGATACGCAAGGTATTGGCTATCATATTAATCAAGCTTTAATAGCAGTTGGTTCAGGTGGTCTTTTTGGTTTAGGTTTTGGAAAATCATTACAAAAATTTGAATACTTGCCAGAGGTTTCTGGTGATTCAATTTTTGCAATTATGGCAGAAGAATTAGGTTTTATCTTTTCTGTATTATTTATTATTTTGTTTTTTTATTTTATTTTTAAAATTTTTAAAATTGCAAAATTTGCCCCAGATAATTTTACTAGATTGTTTTGCGCTGGTATGGCTATTTGGATTGGAAGCCAAGCTGTATTTAATATTGGTGCAATGATTGGCATTTTACCATTAACAGGCGTCCCTTTGCCTTTTGTCAGTTATGGCGGAACATCTTTAATAGTTTTAATGGCAGGAAGCGGAATACTTGTAAATATTTCAAAAAATTAATATAATTAATATATAGATAATATAAAAAATAAATTATAAAAATATGACCAAATTTTTTACAAAACTTAAAAACAATAAACCTGTTGAGGATGATAATGAAAATGAAGATTTTTTTCCAGTTAATGAAAAACAAAATCCAATTCAAGAAGAATTAGTACCTCAACAAGACGAAGAATGGTTAGACAAAGAAGATGCTGACGGACAATTGTCAGTTGATGTCTTTCAAACTAAAGATTCTGTTATTATTAAGTCAACTATTGCTGGAGTAAAACCAGAAGATATTGACATTGCTATTGATAATGATGTAATTACAATTCGCGGCGAACGCAGACTAGAAGAAAGCATTAAAGAAGATGATTATTTTTATCAAGAATGTTATTGGGGTAGTTTTTCACGGTCAGTTGTTTTGCCCGTTGAGATTCAATCTGACCAAGTTGATGCTTCACTTAAAAACGGCGTGCTAACTGTAATTTTACCTAAAACCAAAAAAAATAAATCCGTTGCTGTTAAGGTGAAGTCTGAATGATTTTTATATGAAAATCCTATTTCAAAAAAATACATTTACAAAAATTAAACTTACAAGACATGCAAGAAATAGAATATGAACATAGAATACGATCCACAAGCAGATGCATTATATTTATCAATGCAACCAAATAAATCAGTTAATAAAAGTAAAGAATTAGAAGAAGGTTTAGTAGTTGATTTGGATAAAACTAAAAAAGTCATTGGACTTGAAGTTTTAAATGTGTCTAAAAAATTTAAACTAAATCAATTATTTAATTTTAGTGTTAAAGGGATTGAGAAATTGCAGGTTGCTTGATTTAAAAATTTAAATTAATTTTTAGATAAAAAAATAAACCCCGTCATTTTAGCGGGGTTTTGATGGTTTGTTTATAGATCAGTAGGAACTACTAACTTGTCTTTTGGAATTGTTACGACCCTGCTGTGGCGAGTAGTACCAGCACGGGCATTCTTACTATCTTTATTGTTCATCTTTATACAAAGTATTCCACAAAATTCATCTAGAAAAATAACAAAGAAACTACCTTCACATATTTCAGAAAATTTTTCTGTTTTTATTGGATATATTTCGTCCATTTCAATTTCCTCCAAAAATTAGTAAATTATCAAATATTTAGTTTTTGTTTTGTGCTTAAACTATAAGATATTTTAAATTATTGTGGAAGTGTGTTATTTGCTATATTGGCTAATATTAGGGACTACTTGACAAAACTAACTAACTTATGCTATAATTGTGGAGTAAATTCCACAGAATTTTTTATGTCATCCCGAGCGACTTCTAGGACTTTAAGAGCCGAGGGATCTCTTAAATGTAGAATAACAATATTTAAGGGATTCCTCCACTCATCCTGATACGGCCCTAAAAGACCTATCAGGATTCGGTCGGAATGACAAACAGACGAAATAAAATGGATACTCTAGAAACCCTTAAAAACATAGGCCTATCCCCTAACGAAGCTAAAGTATATTCAGCTGTTTTAATGTTAAAAAAAGGATTAATTACTCCAATTGCAGAAAAAGCTAGGATAAATCGCACTTCTTGCTATGATGTGCTAGAATATTTAAATAAAAAAGGATTAGTTTTAAAATATGTTGAAAATAATAAAATCGGCTACACAACTGAAGGCCCACAAAAATTAAAAAATTGGTTAACTAATAAAGAAAATCAATTAGACAAACAAAAAGAACTTTTTAAACAAAACCTGCCAGAGTTAAAAAATGTTTTTTATCAACAAGAAGGAAAACCTAAATTTAAATATTTTGAAGGCTTGCAAAGCGTAGAAGATTTTCTTAATGATGCTTTAGAATGCAAATCAGGAGAAAATACCGGCTATGCTTCAGCAAAAACAACAACCAGTGTTGCAGATGAAAAATTTATTAAAAAATATGCAAAAGCTAGAGCGCGAAAAAGAGTAAGAGCTAGATATTTCATACAAGAATCTGACAAAGAGGAAGTTTTAAAATATATTAAAAAGTATTATAAAAAATATTTAATTAAAAATCCAGATTTAATACATATTAAAGTTTTACCAACTAAAACAGAAAAGTATCTTATAAATGAAACTGCAATTTATGATAATAAATTTGCTGTAGCACATATGGGCAAAGATTTTTTTGGAGTAATTATTGAAGATGAAGCAGTTGCAAATACTCAAAGAATGATTTTTAATGTATTATGGAAGACAATAAAAGACGAATTAAAAATTTGACAAATATTAACCACCCCTTAATCCCCTCTTGACCCCGCCTTTCGCGAAAAGCGGGGCGAGAAAAGGAGGGGAGATAATATGCTATAATTAGTTTATGAAAATAAATATTACAAAACAAAAAATATATTTATTAACTTTAATCAGCGCTAGTTTTTTGGCGCTGATTTTTGTGATTAACTTTGTTTTAGATCAGAATTATAAAGATAAATTTTATCCTGGTGCAAAAATCAATGGAGTTAGTTTAAGTGGTTTAAGTTTTGAGCAAGCTGAAAAAATTTTTCAAGCCAAATTAGATGGTTTTCACCGTGATGGTCAAAAATTTATTTATCAAAATAAAACAATTAAAATTTATCCAATTGCGCTTTCAACAACTGACCCAGATTTAAGCCGTGAAATTATTTTATTTGATTTAAACTCAACACTAAATTCTGCATATAATTTAGGTCGTGGTGAACATTTTTTTAATAGTTTATGGAATAAAATTAAAATGGTTTTTACTAATAAAAATTTCAGCTTGCAGTTTAAAATAGATGAAACGGAAATTAGAAAAATTTTAACTAATAATTTTCAAGAATTAGAAAAACCAGGGTGTAATCCCAAATTAAAATTTCAGGATGACAATTTTACTATTGCTGATGGTAAATCAGGCTTAACTTTTGATTATGATTTAGCGATTAATAGTTTGAAAGACAATTTAAGTAAATTAAATTTTGAGTCAATTGATTTGAAATTCAAATTATCACAGCCAGAATTTTTTAAAGAAGAGGCTTTGGAATTAGCTCAAGAAATTGAACAAATTTTAGCTTTAAAAAAAATAGAACTTTATACAAGTTCAACTTCTGAATTTGAATTTCCTTATAAAACTTTTATAGTTTGGCCTGTTGAATTTAAAAATTGGTTGAATTTTACTTGGAACAAAGAATTAAGACAAGTTAAATTAATTTTTGAATCTAAAAAAGTTGAGGAATATTTAAACACAATTAAATGGCGAATAGAAAAACCAGTTAAAGAAGCTAAATTTAAACTAATTAATAATCGCGTAGTTGAATTTCAAGGATCGCAAGCTGGTTATCAAATTGATTTAGAAAAAACTTTAAATAATTTGAATCAAGAAATAATTTTAAACAAAAATAACACAACACAAATTGCTATAAAAAAAATAGAACCACAAACTAATATTTCAAATATTAATGATTTAGGAATTAATGAATTAATTGGAATTGGAACCTCAAGTTTTGCAGGCTCACCAGTTAATCGCAAGCACAATATTAAAGTTGGCGCCCAGTCTTTAAATGGATTATTACTTGCGCCTGGGGATATTTTTTCAACAAACCAAGCTTTAGGAGATATAAATGCAGCAAAAGGTTACTTGCCGGAATTAGTAATTAAAGGCAATGAAACAATTCCTGAATATGGAGGTGGCTTGTGTCAAGTTGCTACAACTTTATTTCGCACAGCAGTTAATTCTGGTTTAGATATTACTCACCGCAAATCACACGCTTATCGTGTAAGCTATTATGAACCAGCTGGAACTGATGCAACTATTTATTCGCCTTGGCCTGATTTAAGATTTATTAATGATACACCAAATTATTTACTGCTTCAAACTAAAGTTGTTGGAGATAATCTCCGTTTTGAATTTTGGGGAACTAGTGATGGCAGGCAAGTATCAACTACTACACCTAAAATTTGGAATATAACTTCACCAGGTGAAACAAAATATATTGAAACCACTGATTTAAAGCCAGAAAAAATTAAATGCACTGAAACAGCGCATTATGGAGCTGAAGCTGAATTTACTCGCACAATTAGTTATCCTGATTCAGATAAAGAACCTAAAACAGAAAGCTGGTATTCAAAATATCGTCCATGGCAAGCTGTGTGTTTGGTTGGCATTGATCCAAATAAAATTGCAACTAGCACAGAGGAGGTTGTTGAATAAAAATCTCTCCCCTCCTTTTCTCGCCCCGCTTTTCGCGAAAGGCGGGGTCAAGAGGGGACTAAGGGGTGGTTAATAAATTTTTAGTATGCTATATATGTCGATCGACATATATAGCATACTATTAAATCGTAAAAAATCAATAAAAAACCCAGTCTGGAATTATTCAAGGCTGGGTTTTTTATTTGACAACATTTTTTAACTATGTTAAGATAAATAAATGATATCTTACTTTTCTTACTTAATATATAATTGTATGAAAAATTCTAATAAAAGAGGTATTTGCCAAAGAAAACGCGTGTTTTTTGGTATGATTACAATAACAAATAAAGGTCAAATATCTATTCCATCTGAAGCTCGCAAGGAAATAGGTATAAAAACTGGCGATAAATTGCTGGTTATTAAGCGAGCTGATGATAAAGGAATTAATTTAATTAAATCAGACACGATTGACGATTTTATTAAAAAGGCGTCTCGTGACTAACATAAAAATATGTCAGATGATGTAAAATATGTAGAAAGTTGGGATGATGAATCAACTCAATGTAAAAATTGTGCTAATTTCCAATCTCAAAATGGCAAAAATGCTTGTGTGCCTAAGGATAAAAGTTTTGAGCAAGCACTAGATGAATATGGTGAAGTATCACCAGCAGGTCATTGTAATCATTTTCAAGCAAAGTAAAACAAGGCCGCTATATTTTAGCGGCCTTGTTTTAAATTTTATGAAATCAATCAAATTAAAATTACAAAAAACAGTTAAAATTAAACCAACAAAACCGTTTGCTTTTGATTCAACATTTCATAAACCAGATCATTTTACTTCTGGCGATAATTTGTGGCAACAAGGAATTCGTTGGCAGACTTGGAATTGGCAAAAAACACTTCTTGGTATAAAATTTGTTAATAAAGGTACAATTAATAATCCAATAGTTGCAATTAAAATTTACGCAAAGAATAAGTTAAACAAAGAATTTATAAACTCTTTAATCAATGAAATTAAATATTCATATAATTTTGATTTAGATTTAAAAGATTTTTATAAAAAATTTAAGAATAATAAAATTTTGAGTCTAATTATTAAAAAATGGAAAGGCATGCGTCCTGGACATCCAAGTTCTTTATACGAGTATTTAATAATTGGTATTGTTTTACAAAATGCCTCTGTAAAGCGTTCAGTGCAGATGTTTCAAGCTTTACTTGAAAATTATGGAAAATTGTTAGAGTTTGATAACAAAAAATTATGGTGTTTCTGGAATCCGGGTGACTTGAAAAAAATAACCGGAGATGATTTACGAGAACTTAAAGTTGGATACAGAGACAAATCAATTAAAAAAATTGATGAATATTTTAGGCAAGGTTTAATTAATGAAATGGAATTAAGAAAAAAAGACAGAGAAATACAGATTGAAGAATTGTTGAAATTATATGGAATTGGTCCAGCTACAGTTTGGTATTTGCTTTTTGATGTGTTTCATCATTGGGATTTTTTTAATCACATCTCACCATGGGAACAAAAAATATATTCTAAAGTATTTTTTAATCAGGATCCAGAAAAACCAGCACCTGTTAAAAAACTTCTAAAACATTTTGAAAAATTTGGAGAGTATAAACAACTTGCTGTTCATTATATTTGGGAAGATTTATTTTGGAAAAGAAAAAATAAACATATCCCATGGCTAGAAAAGGAAATTAGGTTGTGAAAAATTAAAACAAAAAAGAATTACATAATTAATTACATAATTCTTTTTAAGTATGTTCATGGTATGTTCAATGAACATACCATTTATAAATTCAAATTAAAATATTAAAATTATTTTAACAACTTCTTAATATGTTTCATAAAAATTTCAAAATCTTTTAAATCATCTTGAATAATTTTATACATTTCTTTTGGTTTAACTTCAAAATAAAAATGAGTTAAGCGATTGCGATATCCAGCCATTTCATGTAATTTTTCTTGAGCAAAATTCATTGGAATAATTTCTTGTTGCCCCATTTTTATTGCCATCTCTTTATATTCGCTAGCCATCACACCTGGAATTTTTGATAAAATATGGGCGCAAATATCAAAAGTAGCTTCTAGAGCGTATCGCAAATAATGCTCTGCCACAGCAAAATTTTCACCCAACATAAATCTGCCGGGCGATAAAGGTTTTAAATCCTCAAGTTTGCTTAAAGAAAGTTTAATAAGACTTACTCTATCCAAAATCAATTTTTTGTTAACATCTAATTTTTTCATATACTTTCTAAAATGGCATTATAATGCAAATCATAAAAATATTTAAGATCGCAATATCTTTTCATAATATATTCTTTATAATCAAATTTTTTCTTTTTATCTTTTTCATAAAGTGTGATTCCATCTTTAATAACATTAAATTGCAATCTAATCGGCGCGAATTGTAAAAAAACTAAATCAAATTCGTGGGCTTTCATTTTAAGTCTTTTTTTTAAATATTCTTTTGGTAAAACATCAGTAAAAATATCATATAATTTAAGATAAGGCCTCATTGTGTCATCTCTGTATTTTTCTGGTTTATCAAAGACCACACCAATATCAAAATCACTCATTGGATGAATTTTGCCTTTTGCATAAGAACCAAAAAGATAAATGGTTTGGATACCCATTTTTTTAAATATTTTTATATGTTTTGAAGAAAACTTTATCTTTTGCATATACATTTATATTACTAAATTAAATCTTAAAAGTCAATTTTTATAATTAATAAAACAAAAAATCAACAAAGCAACACCAACAACAATCATTATGTCAGCTAGGTTATTGTAAAAAAAATAAAAGTTTAAGTAGTCAATTACAAATCCAAATTTAATACGGTCAATTAGGTTGCTAATTGCTCCAGTAATAATTAATAAATAGCCAGTAATTTCAAATAAATATTTTTTTTGAATAGCTTTAATTAAATGCCAGATTATAAAAATTAAAAATAAAAAAATAAATATATAAAAATATAAAAAAATACTTTCTGGAATATTAATTGAAAATGCAATGCCTTTATTTTTATAAAAAAATATCTTATCATTTAAAGCTAAATATTTTAAAATTCTATCTAAAATAAAAAAGATCAGAATTAAAAAACTGATCTTTAATATTTTTTTATTAACAAAATTCATATTTTAAGATTCACCTTTAAATTTTTTCTTGCATTCAATACAAGTAGAGCTTGTCGGTCTAGCTACTAATCGCGCTGGCACAATATCATTTTTACAATATTTACATTTACCATCAAACTTGCCTTTTTCAATTTTATCCAAAGTATCTAAAACATCGCGCATTTCTTTTTCTAAAATTTTTTCCATTGTTAATCGCTCTTCAAAAGCCGCAACTTCTCTTGCATTTTCATCTGATTGATCGCCAAAATCTGGAAATTTACTTTGATAATCACTTTTGCCATGCTTGCCTTTTTTAGCAAAAACAGACAATTCTTTATCTAATCGTTTTTTTTCTTTAAACAATATCTTTTGTATTTTATTTAGGTTTTTTTTATCCATATATTTATCTATATTTACGCTTTTTCAATATCTATATTCTAGCATTATATGATTTTTTTGGCAAAAAAAAGAGGCGTCAGTGATAAAGCAATAATTAATAAAATAATTCTTTATGTGACGCCAGAGATCATTGGATTGATCTGGCGCTCGCACACATTTGCGCTAATTAGCTTAATTAATAAGCTCAAATGTGTGCGAACTCCCAGAAGTTCCGCCCAAGATCATTTTTAAATTACTTCTACTTCCGACTTTATAAAAGATTTTTCTACCAGCTTTTGGCAATAACACCATCCCAGAGAGAAGATGAATTACCTTTTTGTGTTTGTTTTTTGCTTGTCCGCCGTAATTTTAATGTAGGCGGGATGTTTTTGTGGTGATTGGTCGGCCAATCCATACAAAAAGCTAGTAAAAAAGTACATTAACTGTACAAATATATTATAGCACATATTTTTATAAAAATCAATAATAGCCAAATTTTGCCATATAACTTAATAATCTTAATACTTTAATATTTTATCCACAAGTTAAAATTATTTTAAATTTGTTTTTTTAATTTTATATGTGTATAACTAATTTATTTAAATTTTTTTCTGTGCTTAGTCTTCCAATCAGCTATTTTTTTATGATCACCTGATAATAAAATTGAAGGAATTTTATGAGATTTATTATTAATTTTAATAATTTCAGGTCTAGTATATTGTGGATGTTCAGAATTTTTTTGACCTAATACTGTTTGAGTTTCATTTTCAAGTGATTTAATATTGCCTAAGTAGTTTGGAATTAAACGAGCAACAGATTCAGTAATTGTCATTGCAGCTAATTCCCCACCAGATAAAATATAAGGGCCAACAGAAATTTTTGCATCTATTATTTTTTCCACACGCGCATCAACTCCTTGATAACGACCACAAATTAAAATTAATTGATCCAAATTTGCAAATTTTTTAGCCATTGTTTGATCAAATTGTTTTCCAGCAGGTGAAAGCAAAATCACTTTTGATTTTTTGTTTTTAATTTCCTTTACAGCTTTTATAATTGGTTCAGCCATTAAAATCATTCCTGCTCCTCCGCCGTATGGTTTATCATCAACTTGTTTATGTTTACCTTGACTCCATTTGCGTAAATCGTGAACACAAAATTTGTTCACCTTGTTTTGCTGAGATTTTGCAATTAAACTCTGGCTTAAAAAAGAGTTAAATAAATCAGGAAAAATTGTAATAATATCAAATTGCATATAAGCAAACAAAAAACCGTATCTAAATAATAGCACGGCTTTTTGCATTTATCAAAATAAATAAATTAGATTTTTAGATCATCTACTGAAACATCTTCAGTAGCAGCTGGTCGTGCTGGACGACTTGCATTGCGAGGAGCCCCGCCTTCAGGTTCATTAATTTTTAATGTAACCCGAGCGTCATTTCGCGCGCCAACTAATCTAAGTAAAGTTCGAATAGCTTTAGCATTCTGACCTTGTTTACCAATCACATAACCCATATCTGATGGATCAAGATTTAAAGTGATTAATACGCCCCGTTCATCAACAGTGCGTTCGGTAGAAACTTTGTCAGGATTATCAACCAAAGCTTTCACAACAGTTTCAACAAATTCTTGATATTGTGGATTTGCCATATTTCTATTAACTGTTCTTACAGTATTAATTGTAAATGATAATTATCAGTTACAACCAACTGGAGCGACCTTTCTTAAAATTCTTACTGAATCAGTTGGCTTTAACTTATGTATAGTCTAGCATATTAAACAAAAAGTGTCAAACCAAATTTTATGCTATAATTAAGATGTAATAATTAACATTAAAAATTTATTTATGCCACAAACAAAACTTAGTCACAAATTTTATCGCGTTGTTTTATTTTGGGTTGGTCTAATTGCTACTTTAGCTTACCGTATTATTGTAGTTTTAAATTATTATAGTCAAGTATGGGTTGAAATTGCATGGTATATTGGTACAATTGGATTTATTTGGTATTTTGCGCATCGTTATAGAGTTGAAAATAAAAGAGATAAATTAGTTGAAAATCAGCGCTTAGCTTATAAAATTGAAAACAATCAAGTTTTAAGTAAACAAAATCGCGAATCATTAATTTATATTTTAAAAGGTTTAAAAACCAGCAAAGCTAAATGGAATTATGTTATAATATTTCTTTTTTCTACTTTAGCATTAATCTATGCAACTTATGTTAATTTAATGAAATGGCTGGGATAGTGTAAAATAAAAATAATTATTAAACACAAAAAATTATGTCTAAACAAAAATCACACCAGCAATCCACCCACAAATTCAGCATAGATAAAACAGGCATATATTCAATCACTATCCAAGCATCTTGCAAATCAGGAAAGCTATTAGGGATATTTGGAGGTCAAGATTTAAGAATAGAAATAGATAATAGAAAATTTAGAGAAATTCCAGCTAAAGGCAGACCACAATATTTTAATATCCCTTCTGGCTGGAATGGCACTCAATTAAAAGGATTATCTAAAACTACTGTTTTTATATTAAAATTAAATAAAGGAGAACATAATATTAAATTTATTTCAAAAAAAGGAGCTAAAATTCAATCAGAACCACAAATAAAAGCAATTAAAAATAAAAAAGTAATATTAAAAAATATCCAAGCTCAAGACGGCAATCGCAGACCTTGGATTACCCTAGCTTTAATAGATTTGCCATTATCTATTTTAGACATATCTGCAACTTGTGAAAAAAGATTTAGAGATAGTGATGATTTAAAATTAATTATAGATAATAAAATTCAAAAAAACAAAAAATCAAAAATCTGGGGCAAAAATTGGTATTGGCAAGGCAGGCAATTAAAAGGTGAAACAAAAGATGTTAGATTTTATCCTAAATTAACACAAGGCATTCACTATATTGAACTCTGGGCTGATAGGATGCCAAGGCTGGAAAAAGTAGAGTTAAATTTAGGAACAGTTGAGATTATAGAAGATGAGAAATTAATTGGTAAAATTGCTTTGTATAAAGATATTGAAGAAGTTGATTTTGTAAACATAAGAAGTGCACCGGAAAGACCAGAGCTTAAAGGTTTAAATGATAACAAAATAGCTAGATTAAAAGATGGAGAAAAAATTGAAATTTTAGAAAAAGAAGTAAAAAAAGAATATGTGCAAAATAAATCAGATATTTGGCATAAGATCAGATATAAAAATAAAGAAGAAGTAAAAGGGTTAATAAAATGTGTAGAAGGTAATAGAAAAAAGAAAGATTGGAGATATATTATAACAG
>CAZAVD010000023.1:0-12190 GCA_964488715.1 uncultured Gammaproteobacteria bacterium
ATAAAATGTGTAGAAGGTAATAGAAAAAAGAAAGATTGGAGATATATTATAACAGGTTTTATTTTTGTGGGTTTAATCTTTTTAGTCCCATTATTTTATCTTAATATTTTGAATCATCCTAAACAATCAATCAGTGATGGCGAAGTATTGGGAATAAATTTAGGATTGATTAAAAAAAATCGTTTTAAGTTTTATAATCCATATCCTGAAATAAATACTGTGTCTCTTATTGGCTACAGCCAAGAGCCGTTTATTTGGCAAACAAATTTGATAATAAAATATAAAGACAAAATAATTAAGAAATATTATCCAGGTTTTTTAGAAAATGCGTATTTATTTGATTTAAATTTTAGCGGATATCCAGAATTGTTTCTCATACACAGAGAAGGCAAACAAATTTTAACCTCAATATTATCTTATAATAATAAAAATAATGTTCTTGAACCAGTTAAATTTATTAATAAAGACGGGACTGAAGGCTTTAATTTGTGTTGTTCATATATTGTTTATAAGCCTTTATTAAATGGGGTGCAATATCATTTAGCAATGCGTATATTTGATTATGGTGATAGTTTTAAGCGCATTAATGAATATGAGGTAGTATATGAATATGATTTTTTGAATAATATTTTTTATGAAAAAGAAAAAAAACAAATTCTGCCTTAATTTATGCAACTTATGTTAATTTGATGAAGTTGTTGAGGTAAAATAAAATATTACAAATTTAAAAATCCCGAGCAATCGGGATTTTTGGTATAATGTTTTTGGTTGTGTGGATTTCCGCAAGTTTGAACTCAAAATGCGGAAATTATTTGAATTACACCATGAATATTTTGAAGTTTCTAAATTTGCTTTGAAGTATTGTTGCTTCTAATTCAAATATTTTTAAACTATTCTCCTCCAACGCTTAAATGTTTTAACATTTGGACATCCCCAAAACGAGCCCAATGTTTTTGCCATTCATATGCTTTTATTCCTATTTCCCTTTCAAACCTAGCCCTACCTAAAGGACTGCCGTTATTTTCTTCCGCTGTTCGTTTGAGTTCGTTAATAATATCTTTTTTAGTTAAATGACTCATAAAGTTATCGTTAAAGTTCCAACATGGAAATCTGGCGGAGGAGGTGGGATTCGAACCCACGAACCCTTTCAGGTTGCTGGTTTTCAAGACCAGTGGAATAAACCGCTATCCGACTCCTCCAAAAACATATTCTTTTTTTAATATATCAATAAAATCTGTTTTTGACAAGTTTTTATTAATATAAAATTATGTTAAAATAAAAATATGAAACAAAAGAAATTTATCATTATAGATGCTAATTCTCTTATCCATAGGGCTTTTCATGCATTGCCACCACTAACTGCCAGAGACGGCGAGGTTGTTAATGCTGTTTATGGATTTGCTACGATTTTTTTAAAAGCTTTAAAAGATTTTAAACCAGACTATATTGCTTGTTGTTTTGATGTTGATAAAAATACTTTTCGCAAAAAAAAATATAAAGAATATAAAGCTCATAGAAAAGAACAACCATCAGAACTTTATCATCAATTTCCATTAATAAAACAATTACTAGAAGCTTTTAAAGTTCCAATTTATGAAAAACAAGGATTTGAAGCAGACGATGTTATTGGGACATTATCTAAAATAATTAATAAAAAATATAAAGATAAAAATGTAAAAAATATAATAGTTACTGGTGATTTAGATATTTTACAACTAGTTGATGATAATACAGAAGTATATACTTTAAAACGCGGGATTTCAGATACAATTATTTATGATGAAAAAGCAGTTAAAGAAAAATTTGGTTTTAATCCAAATCAAGTTGTGGATTATAAAGCTTTGCGCGGAGATCCTTCAGATAATATTCCCGGGGTGCCAGGTGTTGGTGAAAAAACTGCAACAAACTTAATTAAAGAGTTTAAAAATTTAGATAATTTATATAAAAATATAAATAATAAAAAAATAAAATCTGGTGTGGTTGAAAAATTAACAAAGAATAAAAAACAAGCATATTTATCTCAAATGCTGGCAACAATTGTAAGAGATGTTAAAATAGATTTTAATGTTGAAGATGCAAAAGTAGAACCATTTAATACAGAACAAGTAATTGAACTATTTCAGGCATGGAAATTTAATTCTTTGATTACAAAGATTCCTCAAGCAGAAAAAATTATGCATGAAAAGCAAGGAACGCTTTTTCAGCCAACAGCCAACAGCCAACAGATAACAGATAAAAAATTTAAAATGAAAGAAAATTATTATTTAATAGATAATGAAGAAAAATTTAAAAATTTTTTAAATAAACTAAAACAACAAAAAGAATTTGTTTTTGACACAGAAACAGATGGGTTAGATGTTTTTAATTCTAAATTATTAGGTGTTAGTTTTTCGTGGAAAAAAGACGAGGCTTATTATTTAATTTCAAAATTTTTAAATAAAAAAATAAAAATTATATTTGAAGATGAGAATATTAAAAAAATTGCGCATAATTTAAAGTTTGATTATGAAGTTTTACAAACTTTTGGAATAGAAGTTAAAGGACTATATTTTGACACAATGATTGCGTCTTATCTTTTAAATCCTGGCACTCGTCAGCATGGTTTGGATGCATTAGCTTTTACTGAACTTGGATACAAAATGCAACCTATTACAGATTTAATAGGAGAGAAAAAATCAGAACAAATTAATTTATCAGAAGTTCAAATAGAAAAAGTTGCTAATTATTCTTGCGAAGACGCAGATATTACATGGCAATTATATGAAAAACTTTCAGAAAAATTAGATGATGCAATTATTAACGGGGTTTTAAATAAAATTGAAATACCTTTAATAAAAGTTTTAGCTGAAATGGAAAAAAATGGCGTTAAAATAGATATTAAATTTTTAAATAAAATGAGTCAGGAATTAGAATCTAGAATTAAAAATTTAGAAACTAATATATATAAAATATCTGGACATGAATTTAATGTTGCTTCACCAAAACAACTTAAAGAAATTTTATTTGATAAATTAAAAATTTCAACTCAAGGATTAAACAAAACTAAAACTGGTGTTTCAACTGCAGCAGGTGAATTAGACAAATTAAAAGGCAAACACAAAATCATTGATTTAATTTTAGAATTTCGTGAATTATCTAAATTAAAAAACACATATATTGATCCATTGCCTAAATTAGTTGATAAAAACGATCGTGTTCACACTTCTTTTAATCAAACTATCACAGCTACTGGCAGGCTTTCATCTTCAAGTCCAAATTTACAAAATATCCCTATTCGCACAGAACTAGGAAGAGAAATACGTAAAGCTTTTATTGCCAAAAAAGGATATTCAATTTTAGCAATTGATTATTCTCAAATTGAACTAAGAATAATTGCATCGCTTGCTAATGATAAAAAAATGATCAAAGCATTTGAAAATAAAGCAGATATACATACACAAACAGCAGCAGAAATTTTTGATATTAAGCCTGAAGAAGTAAGTAAAGAAATTCGACGTCAAGCTAAAGCAGTTAACTTTGGAGTAATTTATGGTTTAGGCGCAAGAGGTTTGGCTCAAGGCACTGGCATAAGTTATGATGAAGCTCAAAATTTTATTGAAAAATATTTTGAAATTTATGATGGAATTAAAATATATATTGAAGAGACAATTGCATTAACGCGCGAACTTGGCTATGCTGAAACTTTATTGGGTCGTCGCAGATATCTACCAGAAATAAATGCGCATCATCCACAACTTCGTTCACAAGCAGAAAGAATGTCAATTAATCATCCAGTTCAAGGCACTGCTGCTGATTTGATGAAATTAGCAATGATAAATTTGCATAAAAAAATAAATCAAGAATTTGCTCCTGATCAGATTAAAATGCTTTTACAGGTTCATGATGAATTAGTTTTTGAAGTTAAAGATGATTTAGTTAAGCATGCAAAAAAAATAATCCAGTATGAAATGGAAAATGTGTACAAACTCCGTGTTCCAATTGAAGTAGAAATTGGGGTTGGAAAAAATTGGGGTGAGGCAAAATAAAAATTCTGAATAAAAATCTGTTTCAAACTTTTATGACCTTTAAGAGTTTGAAACTTTCCTGTCATCTCTGCGGAGGCGGGGATCCAGTTAATAAATATTTTAATATATTAAAAAGTTCCGAACAGTCTCTAATTCCGCTTCGCTCCATTAGAGCCAGTCGGAATGACAGAAGACAGGATGACTATCACTTACTACCATCCCTTAACTTCCAACCCTTTTTCCGCGGCATGCATTTGTCCTTCTTGCTTTGATGTTCCTTTGCCTTCAGCAACAAGTTCATTTTCTAAATAAACCCCTATTACAAATTTTCTATTATGATCAGGACCAGATTCGCTTAAAACTTGGTAAGAAGGCGTAATCCCAGTTTTATCTTGCGCCTGTTCTTGGAATCGTGACTTTGAATCAATATATAATTTGTTTTTTAAAATTTCAGGAAGTTTTTTAAGAATAAAATTTGTAATAAATTCTTTAGATGCATCCCATCCTTGATCTAAATAAATCGCGCCAATTAATGCTTCCATTGCATTTGCCAAAATATAATTTCGCGCTTTAACATTATTGTCTTTGGCTTCGCCTTTAGATAAAAATAAATAATCCTCTAAGCCAATTTCATGTCCAACTTCAGCTAAATTTTTTCCATTAACTAAAGCAGCACGCCAATTAGTTAATTCACCTTCTGGGCTGTCATATTTTTCATACAAATATTCTGTAACAACTAGCTCCAAAACAGCATCACCTAAAAATTCTAATCTTTCATTATGGCCTAATTCAAAGCTTGAATGCTCATTAATATATGAGCGATGAACCAAAGATTGTTTAAATAAATCTTGATCTTTGAATTTAACATTAATTTTTTGAGATAATTTATCTAAATTTTTCATATATTTTTTTATTCATCAACTAATTCACCATCTTCATTTAGTTTTTGACTAACATTTTCTTTGTTTTCTTTATCAATTAATTCCTTGGATTTTTTAAGTCTTAATTTTACAATTAAGTTTTCATAACTAGTATTATTATCTTTTTCTAAAAATTTTAATAATCGTCTGCGTTGGCCAATTTTGCGCAATAAACCACGACGGGAAGAAAAATCTTTTTTATGAGTTTGTAAATGTTTAGTTAGTTCTTTAATTTCTTCAGTTAAAATTGCAATTTGAACTTCTGCTGACCCAGAGTCAGAAGCATGTACACGGTATTTTTTAATAACTTGTTCTTTTTTCTTTTTATTCAGCATATTTTTTGTCACGATAAACCCAGATTAGGTTGCTGTGTCCAAAACCGAGAAAATCGTCAGATAATTATAATAAACTTACTTTATCACAAAATTTAAAATCTTGCAAGTTTAGCTAAAATGTATTAGAATAAATTTAAATTTGCCCTCGTAGCATAACTGGATAATGCAACACCCTTCTAAGGTGAAGACTGCAGGTTCAAGTCCTGCCGAGGGTACCATAAATAAATTAATTTTAATCTTATGCTTATCTCGTGGCTTATTGTTTTAATTTTTAGCCTTTATGTTTTAACAAAGGCAGCTGATCATTTTACAAATGTATCAGAAAAAATTGGAAGTCTTTTGAAATTGCCTAATTTTGTAACCGGTGTTTTAATTGTAGCATTAGGCACTTCTTTGCCTGAATTAGCTACTTCAATTTTTGGCGTTATTAGTGGTGAAGCTGGAATTTTAGCTGGAAATGTAACTGGCAGTACAATTGCAAATATTTTTTTAGGATTAGGTTTGGTTGTTGTAATTTCATGGCGAGTAGCAAAATTTAATTGGGACAGTGTTTCCAATGATATGCCATTTTTATTAGGCTCAACTATTCTTTTAATTTTAACTGTAGTAGACGGCAAATTTCAATTTTATGAAGCTATTGTGTTTTTAGCAGCCTATGTAGTTTATGTTTTTTATAGTTTAAGGATTAAAAAACTGAATCGAAAAGAAATTAGAGAAGATTTGCATCGTGAAATTAAAGCTAGACAAAAAAAAGAAGTGCATGAACAATTTCCAACTAAAGATAAAAAAACTATTTTAAAATTAATATTTGGATTTATAATCAGTTTGATTTTTATAATTCTAGCTGCTAAATATACTGTTGATTCTTTAATTCAAATAGCAACAATGTTAGGTTTTGGAACCTCGGCTTTGGCAGCCAGTTTAGTTGCAATTGGCACTTCTTTGCCAGAAATTTCAGTAGCTATATCATCAGCGCGCAAAGGTAATTTTGATATGGTAATTGGAAATATAATGGGATCAAATATATTTAATATTTTGGCTGTGTTTGGAATAGTTGGTCTTTTTACTACTGTGCCAATTGGACCAACAGTTCTTTATTTAATAATTCCAATGATGTGCGGCGCTATTTTAATTCAATGGTTAGTAACTATAGATAAAAAAATTACAATTACCGAAGGAATGTTAATGACCATATTATATATTACTTTTATTGCTAAATTGTTTGATATATTTTAACAACCTCCCCCTAACCCCCTCCTAGTCAGGAGGGGGAACTCCCTTCCCCTGACTAGGGGAAGGGTTGGGGATGGGGTTTTATATACATGCAAGACAAAAAAATTAAAAATTTAATTAAAAAAGAGCAAAAACGCCAGCAAGAAAAACTGGTGTTGATTGCGTCAGAAAACTATACTTCAAAAGATGTCCGTGAAGCTTTATCTTCTGTTTTATCTCACAAATATTCTGAAGGTGAGCCTGGTAAAAGATATTATCAAGGTAACGAATTTGTTGATCAAATAGAACTATTAGCTAATTCACGAGCTTTAAAATTATTTAATTTAAATAATAAAAAATATCATGTAAATTTAAAAGCTGTTTCAGCAAGTATAGCTAATTTAGCTGTAATTTCTGGTCTTTTAGAGCCGGGACAAAAAATTTTAGCTATGAATCTAACTCACGGTGGTCACCTTTCTCATGGCTGGAAATCTCCATCAGGCAAACCAATCTCTTTTATATCTAAGATATATAATCCAGTATATTATGGTGTAGAAAAGAAAGATCAAAAATTTGATTATAATAAAATTTTAAAAATAGCTAAAAAAGAAAAACCAAAATTAATTATTTCAGGCGGCACAGCTTATGCAAGAGATATTAATTACAAAAAATTATCTGAAATTGCTAAAAAAGTTAATGCATATTATTTAGCAGATATTGCACATGAAGCAGGCTTGATTGCAGGTAAAGTTTTAAAATCTCCTTTTTCATATGCTGATGTGGTCACAATGTCTACACAAAAAACTTTGCGTGGACCGCGCGGAGCTATTATTATATGTAAAAATAATTTAAAAAATAAAATAGATCGCGCAATTTTTCCTGGTTTACAAGGAGGTCCATTTAATAATGTGATTGCTAGTATTGCGGTTTGCTTACAAGAAGCTTCAACAACTAAATTTAAAAATTATACAAAACAAGTTATAAAAAATTCTAAAATTTTAGCTAGTGAATTAAAAAAATATAAATTTAATCTAGTCTCTGGTGGAACAGACAAGCATCTGATACTAATTAATTTAAAAAATTTAAATATAAATGGTCACGATGCATCTGTATTATTAGACAAAGCTGGATTAGTTTGTAATAAAAACACAGTTCCATTTGAAACAGGTTCACCAATGAAACCATCTGGTATTCGCCTTGGCACACCAGCTGTTACTACTCGCGGAATGAAAGAAAAAGAAATGAAAATTATTGCTAAATGGATATTTGAAGTTTTAGTTTTGCAAAAAAATCCTGACGAGGTTTTGGAAGAGGTGAAACTTTTAACTAAGAAATTTAAAGTATAAAAATCTGTTTTCTTTGTCATCCCGAGCGACAACTATGGTCGTTAGGAGCCGAGGGATCTCTTAAACTTTGTCATTTCAAGCTTGTTGAGAAATCCCTTTTACACATTTAAGAGATTCCTCCACTTCGTTCGCTTCCCTAAAATTCCCTAATCGCTCACTTCGGTCGGAATGACAAAAAGATAATATTTCTAAAAAATAAAAATTCCCGCAAATGTAATGCGGGAAGTGAAAAATTTAACAAAAAAATTTCCTGTTACATAAATTTATTGCTTTTTCTCTTTAAGACCAATATAAAATTTCAAATCCTCTTTATCTGACTCAACTTTACTCATTGTGACCTCAATTACTTTTCTGTTGTCATCAATATCAAAAATAATTTCCTTAGTATCATAAGCTTTTTGTGCCAATTCTTTAGCTTTTTCATTTGATACAACCGCTCCATCCCAAATGGTAATATCAACTTGTGCTTTAATAAATGCTTTGGTTTTTACTGTCATTTTTATACCTCCCAAAATTTTATTGTAAATTTTAAAATTATTTATTTAATTATATTTTATCTTAATTTATCTATGCAAAAAAGTCAACCCCTTCTAAACGGCTCTGCAGAAGCTGAAAAAATATTGAAAAATATTTCTAAATTAAAAACCAAGCCCTGCTTGGCAGTTGTTTTAGTTGGCTCAGATCCGGCTTCACAAATTTATGTAAATATTAAACAAAAAAAAGCTGAAAAATTGGGAATTAAATTTAAAAAATATTTATTACCTGCAAATATTTCTGAAAAAAATATTTTAAATTTAATAAATAAATTAAATAATAAAAAAAATATTCACGGCATTTTACTTCAACTGCCTTTACCTAAAAAATTTAATAAAAACAGTGTAAATAAAATAATAAAAAAAATAAACCCAGATAAAGATGTCGATGGATTATTAACCACCCCCAACCCCTCCTTGAAAAGGAGGGGAGTAATTCCTCCAACTATTCAAGCTATAATTAAATTAATTAAATTATCTAAAATAAAATTACAAAATAAAAAAGCAATTATTTTAGCTAACAGTTCTGAGTTTGCTGAAGAAGTTGGTAAAAATTTAAATAATAAAATAAAATATAATATTTTATTAAAAAATAAAATTAAAAATAATATTAATTTAAAAAAATATAATATTATAATTATTGCTTTAGGTAAAAAATATTGGTTAAAACCTGAAATGATTAAAAAAGACTGTGTTGTTATTGATGTGGGGATTAATAGAATTAAAAATTCTAATAAAATCTACGGCGATGTTCATCCAGATTGTTTTAAAAAATCAAAATACATTTCACCAGTGCCTGGCGGAGTTGGTCCGTTAACCGTAGTGTTCTTATTTAGAAATTTATTTACTTTAACAAATCATCAATAACTTCTTTTAAACTTTCATAAGGCACTGCGCCTGGAATCATTTGATTATTAATAAAATTAGATGGGGTTCCTCTAACGCCAGCTTCAACTCCAGAATTGTAATCACTTACAATTTTATCTTTATATCTTTCCTCATCCATACAAGCGCTAAATGCATCTGTATCTAAATCAAGGTCTTTAGCAAATTTATCAAAACTTTCAGCAGTTAATGATTGTTGATTTTCAAAAATAACATCTGACATTTCCCAAAATTTATTCTGTTCACCAGCACATTCACTTGCTAAAGCACCAGGCAAAGCTAATGGATGTGATGCAATAGGAAATTGTTTAAAAACCCAAGCAACTTTGCCATCATAATCTTGTACAATTTTATGCATTGTTTCGTGATGGCGCGCGCAATAAGGACATTGAAAATCAGAAAATTCAAAGATTTTAACAGGGGCATCCTTGCTTCCTAAAACATAATCATTTTCACTTATTTTAAAATCAATTACAGGCGCTTCAGAATTTTGTTCGCCAGCAATTTTTTCAGGATCATTAGAATTATTTGTATCACTATTATTCCACTTTCCAGCTGTAATTCCAAATCCAACTAGAGCAACAACAGCTATACCAATTATTAAACCAAAGAAAAAGTTTAATTTTGGTGAATCAGTAATAAATTTTTTTTGTTTTTTTTCAAAAGGCATAAGGTTATATCTTTTAATTAATATTTAATATTTCGTTTAATTTACTTTTTTGAAATCCGACTAAAATTTCTTCTTTTCCATTTTTTTCAATAATAATTACAGGTACTCCTTGTTGGCCAGATTTTTCAACCATTTTTTTACCAGCTTCTTCATCTTCACCAACATTAATATCTGTGTATGTAATATTATTTCCATCTAAATATTGTTTAACTAATTTACAATAGCCACAAAATTCTGTGGAATAAATAGTTATTTTAAAATTAGATTTGTTTTCTTCAGACATATGTATTATAATTAATTATGTAATTATAAGCTTAACATATCATATTTAACTGTGCAAATAAATAAATGTGGATAAATAATAATTAAAATATAATTTTATGGAAACATCAATAGAACAAAAAACTCCATTAGATTTGGAGTTAGATCAAGAAAAATTAAATCTTTTAAAAACAGATAAATTAGATGTTAGGTCTTCTGATGGAACACCTTTAGGTAAAATGACTTTAACAGAAATGATGAGATTAGCGCAAGAAAGAAACGAAAATGCAAATTAAGATTTTAGAGTCTCTCCCCCTTTTCAAGGAGGGGAGAGCATAGAACAAAATTTTTATAATCTATTAATACTTATTATCCTCTCATTCTCTTTCCTGCCTAATTTAAAATTTATCCAAATTGTGTTTTTTGGCAAAGCAGATTTAATTTTTTCAGCCCATTCTATTACAACTATATTATTTTTATTACTAATAAATTCATTTAACCCAATAGCTAAAAGTTCTTCTGGATTATCTAATCTATAGCAATCAATATGAATTAAGTTTTTTTTATTTTTTATTTTGTATGGCTTTAAAAGAACAAAAGTTGGTGAAGTAATTGCTTTCTTAATGCCATAAAATTCAGCCAAACCTTTTGTAAAATGTGTTTTACCTGTTCCTAGATTGCCTACTAAGCCCAATATAATAGGCCCATCTTTAAAATCCTTAGCTAATTTTTTAGCTAAGTTTTTTGTTTGTGCAACTGATTTTGAAGTGTATTTTTTCATAAACTCAAATTCGGATTAGCATTTAATTTTTTTATATTTATTTTTTTATTATTTTTTATTTTATAATATCCTGCCGTAGCAATCATTGCTGCATTATCTCCTGTAAATTTTAATTCTGGAATAAAAATTTTAATATCTGGGAATTTATTTTTTATTTTTTTATTTAATTGATCTCTTAGTTCAGGATTAGCAGCAACACCACCACCTAAAAGAAAAGATTTAGGTTTATATTGTTTTATTGCGCGTAAAGTTTTAGAAACTAGAACATCAACACATGCTTGTTGGAAACTAGCACATAAATTATTAATATTTTTTTTATTCTTCTTAAATTTTTTATCTTGTATTAAGTAAAGCACAGCTGTTTTTAAACCAGAAAAAGAAAAATTAAAATTTTGTTGCTGAATCATTGGACGAGGTAGTTTGAATTTGCTTGCATCGCCTTGAGATGCCAGTTTTGAAATAATTGGGCCACCAGGATAACCAAGACTTAACATTTTTGCTACTTTATCAAAAGCTTCACCAACAGCATCATCTTGTGTTTCACCAATAATTTTATAACTACTATTATTTTTCATAAGCACAAGCATTGTGTGTCCACCAGAAACAACTAAGCCAATTGCTGGGTATTTAATTTTTTTATTTTCTAGATTATTAACCAATAAATGCGCTGCCAAATGATTAACAAGAATTAATGGCTTGTTTAAAATGTAAGATAAAGTTTTAGCAGTTTCTACTCCAACTGTTAGTGATGTTATTAATCCAGGCCCTTGAGTTACAGCGATATAATCTATATTATTTTTGGAAATTGTATCTTGGGATTTGGAACTTGCCAATTTTAAAGCTTGCTTTAAAATTGGTATTATCATTTCCATTTGCATTCGCGCAGCAACTTCTGGAACAATTCCTCCATATTTTGCATGTATTTTAACTTGCGATGAAACAATATTTGATTTTAATTTAAAAACTCCGCGATTAACTTCTAAAACCGCAGCTGCTGTTTCATCACAACTTGTTTCAATACCTAATATTTTCATTTTTTCTAGTCTGCCCTGAGCGACCTTTGGGGTTGCTAAGAGCCGAAGGATCTGTTTAATTAACATTCTAATCCTATCATTCTTAATTATTTTTTTCAAATAAAAAAGTTTTAATCATGCTTAAAACTTTTTTAATTATTTAAAATGTGGATAAATGATAACTTAAAAAACAAAAAAGATCTCTCACAAGGAGAAATCTCTTTTGGTAG